>JBJFAQ010000174.1:0-3416 GCA_051887995.1 Eubacteriales bacterium | reverse complement strand
AATCCTTTTTCAGAATGGCGCAGATGCCGATGTCACGGTATTCGCCTTTTATGAGCATTGATTCGCGCTGTACGCCCTCAAAGCGCATGCCGACCTTTTCCATGACGCGGCGGCTTGCGTCGTTGCCGTCTATGTAGTGCGCCTCAATTCGGTGAAGTCCGAGCGTCAAAAATCCGAAGCGCATGACGGCATGAAGCGCCTCAGGCGCGATTTCGCGTCCGCGGTAGCTTGGATTTATGACATATCCGACCTCGGCGCTGTTGTCCGTATAGTCAAAACACGTAAAGCCGCACGTGCCTATCATCTTTCCGCTTTCTTTCAGAGTCACCGCCCAGTCAAAAAAATCTCCGACGCGGTAGCGCGTTCCGAGATATTCAAGATAATCCCGTGTGTACTCTCTGTCCGGATGAGGATACCATGTCAGATATTCCGTAACCGATTTTTTTCCGGCGTATTCGTACATGTCGTCGGCGTCTGTAACAAGCATCTTCCGCAGAAGCAGGCGGTTTGTCTCGATTTCAGGGATTTTTGTAAATATCTTATATATGTCTGTGCGTTTTATGATGCTCAACCCCTTTTCAACTTGATATTATATTACAGACGGCAAGATTTTGCAATGTTTTTTCGGGTAAAATTGAAAATATGAGGCTTTTTTGTACGAAAAATTGCATTTGGTATGTACATTTACGGAAAAATGTGATATAATTATACGAAATAGTTTTATTTTGTGTTTTACGGATAGAGGTATATATGTGCGGCTTTGTCGGATTTTCCGGTAAACTTGAAAACAGAAAAGAAATAGTAAACAAAATGATGGACCGTATCGTTCACCGAGGTCCCGATATGGCGGGAGATTTTGTCGGCGACGGTATGACGCTCGGATTCAGGCGTCTCAGCATTATCGACCTCTCGGAGGACGGCGCTCAGCCTATGTACAACGAGGACGGAAGCATCGTTATTGTTTTTAACGGCGAGATATACAACTTTGAGGAATTGAGAGAGGCTCTTCTTGCGGCGGGACACATCTTCCGAGGGCGCTCGGACACCGAGGTGCTTGTCCACGGCTACGAGGAGTACGGAAAAGATCTTGTAAAGAAAATACGCGGAATGTTTGCGTTTGTCATCTGGGACGAAAGAAAAAAGGTTCTTTTCGGAGCGCGCGATCATTTCGGGATAAAGCCATTTTATTACGGAACGACATCTGACGGGGAGCTTATTTTCGGCTCTGAGATAAAGAGCTTTCTCGAACACCCGAATTTTGTAAAAAAGGTAAACAAGAGAGCCCTGCGTCCGTACCTTACCTTTCAGTATTCCGCAATGGAGGAGACTTTTTTTGAAGGGGTAAAGAAGCTTCCGCCGGCTCATTTTTTCACATGGAGCAGGTCTGACGGAATGAAGACCGAAAGATACTGGGATATTGACTTTTCGGAGGGCGGAGAGAGCTTTGAGCACTACCGCGACGAACTTGACCGCACGGTGCGAGAGTCCGTTTCCGCGCACAAGATAAGCGATGTGCCGGTCGGCTCGTTTCTTTCCGGCGGCGTCGATTCAAGCTATATAACCGCCGCGCTTATGCCGGACGATACTTTTTCGGTCGGCTTTGACTATGATAAATTCAACGAAACGGACGAGGCAGGCGAGCTTTCCCGCCTTCTCGGAATAAAGAACTTCAAAAAACTCATAGACGCAGATGAATGCTTCGGCAATTTTGAGGACATTCAGTACCATATGGACGAGCCTCAGTCGAATCCGTCCTCAGTGCCGCTTTATTTCCTTGCAAAGCTGGCAAAGGAGCATGTAACCGTCGTGCTTTCGGGAGAGGGAGCGGACGAGATTTACGCCGGATATGAGTGGTACGACGAAACTCCGATGATGCGGAAATACAAGAAACTGCCGAAATGTATAAGGGTGTGCGCGGCCAAAATATCCTCGAAGCTCCCTTATTTCAAAGGGCATGATTTCATTCTGAGGGGCAGTTCGCGCCCGGAGGACTACTTTATCGGTCAGGCGCTTGTTTTCCCCGAGAAAGAGGCGCTTTCAGTGCTGAAGCCGGAGTATAGAAATGCTCCCTCGGTGCATGATATCACTGCGCCTGTATACAAGAAGGTAAAAGGAAAGAGCGAGCTTATAAAGAAGCAGTATCTTGACCTTAATCTTTGGCTGCCGGGCGACATTCTGCTGAAGGCGGACAAAATGAGCATGGCAAGCTCGCTTGAGCTTCGCGTGCCGTTTCTCGACAAAGTCGTCATGAAGCAGGCACAGGAAATACCGGCGCGCTTCAAGATAACGCCTGAAAACACGAAATATATTCTGCGTGAAGCGTCGCACAAGACGCTCCCAGACGAATGGGCAAACCGCACGAAAAAGGGCTTTCCCGTGCCGATACGCTACTGGCTGAGGGAGGAAAAATACTATAACATCGTAAAAGAGTATTTTACCTCAGACTATGCAGGGGAGTTTTTCGACACAGAGGCAATTATGCGTCTGCTCGACGACCATAAGGCAGGAAAGGCGATGAACCAGCGCAAAATATGGACTGTTTTCACCTTCCTTGTCTGGTACAAGAGATTTTTTATAGAAGAAAAATAAAAATCGGAGCTTTGAAATGAAAGCAAAAACGGAAATAAACCTGATCCCCGTCTTGCTCGGGGGAGATCTAAACAGCTATAACGTGGCGCGCGCGTTTCATGAAAAATACGGCGTCGTGTCGCATGTTTTCGGACGGTACGCAATAGGACCGACGCAAAATTCAAGGCTCATTGTAAATCATATTGTGCCGCAAATGGACAGCGACGACATAATGGTAACGGAGCTTCGCAATTTTGCCGACAAAAACCCGGATGCCGCGATGATACTTCTCGGCTGTACCGACGATTATGCGACCATGATAATGCGCAATAAAGAACGGCTTGAGGATCGGTATATATGTCCTTATATTGCCCCTGAGCTTGCCGACAGGCTTGTGAGCAAAGCGGTGTTCTACGAGATGTGCGATAAATACGGTATTCCGTACCCGAAAACAAAGGTGCTTTGCCGCGATTATTCCGATGACGATTTTGAGCCGGAAGCACTTGGCTTTGATTATCCGATCATAGTCAAGCCTTCAAGCAGCATAGATTATTGGAAGCACCCGTTTGAGGGAATGAAAAAGGTGTACGTCGCGGAAAACAGGGAAGAAGCGAAAAAAATCGTTTCCGACATTTATATGTCCGGTTATCCCGATAAAATGATACTTCAGGACCGTATTCCGGGCGACGACTCGAATATGTACGTGCTTACCGCGTATTCCGACAAGGACGGAAGGGCAAAGATGATGTGCCTCGGCCATGTACTGCTTGAGGAACACACGCCGAAGGGGCTCGGCAACCACGCCGCGATAATAACGGAATATAAGCCCGACCTTACCGAACGCTTCC
>JBJFAQ010000173.1:0-3419 GCA_051887995.1 Eubacteriales bacterium | reverse complement strand
GAACCCATGTTACAGCCGTGAAAGGGCCGTGTCTTAACCGCTTGACCAACGGGCCTCGTGGTAGCGGAAGTCGGACTTGAACCTACGACCTATCGGGTATGAACCGATTGCTCTAGCCAACTGAGCTATTCCGCCATCACAGTCGCGAATTCTCGCAACGCATGGTATTATATCATGTTTTTTTCCATTTGTCAACCCCCAAAATTTGAAAAATTGTTTTTTTGAATGCCGAATGTCCGCTTTGCATTTTTCGCTTTGCTCCGACAATATTTTTTCTGTTTTTTTCGGCAATATTATTGAAAAAAACTTCCGTACATGCTATAATGAATCGTTATATTTGTTATTGTGTGCTTCGGAGGATATTGCGTAAATGAACATTGGCTTTGATAATGAGAAATACCTGATGATGCAGTCTGAAATGATAATGGAGCGAATCGAGCAGTTCGGCGGCAAGCTTTACCTCGAATTCGGCGGCAAGCTGTTCGACGATTACCACGCCTCCCGCGTTCTGCCCGGCTTCAAGCCCGACAGCAAGCTCCAGATGCTGCTTCAGCTTAAGGACAGAGCCGAAGTCGTTATCGCCATAAATGCTTGTGACATTGAAAAAAACAAGATAAGAGGCGACCTCGGGATTACATATGACCTTGACGTTATACGCCTTATTGACGCATTCAAAGCCGTCGGGCTTTATGTCGGCTCGGTTGTGCTGACGCGCTTTGAGTCGCAGCCTGCCGCGGTCGCGTTTCAGAAGAAACTGGAGGGACTCGGCGTTAAGGTTTACCGTCATTATCCCATAGAGGGCTATCCTTCGGATATTGAAAAAATCGTAAGCGACGACGGCTACGGAAAAAACGACTATATTGAAACCTCCCGAGAGCTTGTTATAATCACGGCTCCGGGTCCCGGAAGCGGAAAAATGGCGACCTGCCTTTCTCAGCTTTATCACGAGAACAAGCGCGGCATTAAAGCCGGATACGCAAAATTTGAGACCTTTCCGATTTGGAATCTTCCGCTGAAGCACCCCGTAAACATTGCGTATGAAGCCGCGACGGCGGACCTTAACGACGTAAACATGATTGACCCGTTTCATCTGGAGGCATACGGCACAACAACCGTGAACTATAACCGCGATGTTGAGATTTTTCCCGTTCTTAACTCAATGCTAAAGCAGATACTCGGCGTCTCACCGTATAAGTCCCCGACGGACATGGGAGTCAACATGGCGGGAAACTGCATAATTGATGATGAGGCGGTGCGGAAAGCGGCAAATCAGGAGATAATCAGACGCTACTGCACGGCGCTCTGCGATTATAAGCGCGGTGAGATAGGTCAAGAAGTCGTTTACAAGCTCGAACTGCTTATGAAGCAGGCGGGACTGTCGCTTGAAGACCGTCCGGTGATAGCTCCGGCGCTTGCAAAAGCGGAGCTTACCGCGGCGCCTGCGGCGGCGCTTGAGCTTCCGGACGGAAAAATCGTGACCGGAAAGACGTCGCCCCTGCTCGGTGCGTCCTCCGCCGTACTTCTGAACGCGCTCAAATATCTGGCGGGAATACCAGACGACCACGCGCTGATTTCACACACGATAATTGAGCCTATATCTCATTTGAAAGTGGGACATCTCGGAAATCACAACCCACGCCTTCACATCGGTGAGCTTCTTATTGCGCTTGCCATTTGTTCCATCACCTCGCCTGAAGCAGAGCTTGCAATGAAGCAACTTGAAAAGCTGCGCGGGTGCGACGTACATTCAACGGTCATTCTCTCGGAGGAGGACGCAAAGACATTCAGAAAGCTCGGCGTAAATCTTACATGTGAGCCGCGCTACCAGACCAAAAAGCTCTACCGCGGCTGAGCGGTCATCATATAAAAACAACTTGGAGGAAAATTCAAAAATGAAAAAGAGCACTTTTTTTGCGGATTTCAGAAAATTTATTGCCAAAGGAAACGTTGTTGACATGGCTGTCGGCGTTGTTATCGGCGGTGCGTTCGGAAAGATTGTCACGGCGCTCGTAAACGACGTCATCATGCCCCTTGTCGGACTTTTGACCGGAGGCCTCAGCATAAGCGACCGCAAATGGGTAATGACGGAAGCTGTGCTTGACGAGGCGGGAAACGTACTTAAGCCTGAAAACGCACTTGCATACGGCGACCTTATTCAGACGATTGTCGATTTTCTGATTGTTGCGCTCTGCATTTTTGCCGTGCTTCGTATCTTTATGAAGCTGAAGGAAAAAGCGGAGAAAAAGAAAGACGCAGTCGAGGAAGAAAAGAAAGAGGAGCTTCCGCCTCCCGAGACCGCTGAAGACATTCTTAAAGACATCAGAGAGCTTCTGAAGAAATAAGAAAAGGAATCGGAGAGCGTTTTTCGGCGCTCTCCTTTTGCTTATATGAAAATAATTGAAACAAAAATCGGAAAATTGACCGTTGTAGGCGGGCACGGCGCAGTCACCGAGATAAGATACGCGCGGGAACCAGCGTCCCGGACGGCGCAGGCGGAAACAGAGACCGAAATTCTTGCGTCAAGTGAGCTTCTTGAATATTTTGACGGCAAAAGGCAGTCGTTCAGCTTTAAAATAACCCCCGCCGGGAGCGCGTTTGAGCAGCTTGTGTGGGCGGAGCTTCAAAAGATACCGTATGGGGAGACAAGAACATACGGGGAGATTGCAAAAGCCGTAAAACATGAAAAAGCGGCGCGCGCCGTAGGAAATGCATGTCGGAAGAACCCGATTCTTATAGCCGTTCCCTGCCATCGGGCGGTCGGAAAAAACGGCATCGGCGGCTTCGTGCTCGGCGGCGGCGCAAAGCGCTTTCTGCTTGAAATCGAAAATCGAAATAAAAAAATCAGTCAATAGAGTAATTTTACTTTCCGAAAAGGCACTCTGCCAGAATGCAGAGTGCCTTTTCGGGATTTTAAGCTTCATGAGTTATGTTTTCTGCCGCCTTAACAAATTCAAGCACATCTTCCGGCGCGTGCAGGCTGTAAAGAAGTCCGTAAGGAATACTGTAATCCCAATTTACGGGAATTGAGACAAGACCGGGGTGAACCTCCTGCCAACATTCAATCGAAAGCAGAACATTTCCGGTCTCCGCACAGCGGTTAAATACAGACATATCATAAAACTGCGGCGTGTCCTCAATATGAATCTGCGGGTGATTCTTTTCCAAATCGTTGCGTATAAAATCGTTTACGCCGGAATCTCCCGCGCTCACCATCATAAGCGTCTCGCCGTATAAATCCTTTATATCAATACGGCGCTTCGATGCAAGATGATGTTCTCTCGATACCGCTATCATCTTTTTGTACCTGCCGAGCGGCGCAAAATTGCATAAAGACAGCCACGCTTTTGAATCGCAAACGCCGATAAGGAAATCAAATTTTTCTCCCAGCTTTTCGATTTCCGACAAAATGCCCTCGTGAT
>JBJFAQ010000172.1:0-3439 GCA_051887995.1 Eubacteriales bacterium | reverse complement strand
TCGGATGGGTGTAGACCTGATACATCAGGCGGTACTTCTTTCCGTGCTTCTCTGCCGTCCAGTATGGTATCTCGTCAATAAATCTCCATAAGTCCGTGGCGTCGGTTGGGGCTTTCGCCATAAAGTCCTGCTCTACCTTGCTCATACAGTACTCGGTGGATTGGATAATCAAATCATCTAAATCCTTGAAATATGTATAAATCATAGATGTGTTATATCCGCAATACTTAGCCAACCCTCGAATTCCGGTGCCGTGAAGCCCCAGTTCGGCAAAACCGTTATAGCATTTTTCCATAAGCTCTGCTTTTTTTATATTCCATTGCTCTTCTGTATAATTCGCCACTAAATCGCCTCTCTAATTTAAATCGTTCGTTACAAATAAAATATACCATATTTATATGAAAAAATCAATAGGTTTGTACTGCATATGCTGTATTTTTTTAAAATTTCGTGGTTTCTACCAAAATCCCATTTTTCTTCTGAATACAGATTGGCTCTGAAGCAGGACTTATAGCAAAAGAAAAGATGATACCCTAAAAATCGGGTATCATCTTGAAAATCAGGTATTAAGAAAAGGCTTCTTGTGAAATCGCCTGAGCTTTTATAAGCCAAAAGGTAAAAACAACCTTTATTTTGTCTCAGTCATTCATTACAAGTGCCGCAATGAGGTATGCAAGCACACCGTAGCCGATAAAAAGCGCAGCGATAACCCATATTACACGGATTATTGTCGAGTCTATGCCCAATGCTTCCGCTATACCACCGCAGACGCCGAAGATTTTGCGGTCGGTCTTTGATTTTTTCAGCTTTGTTTTTTCGTCAGACGGGATATATTCCGCATAGCCGTCCGGCTGAGCAGGAATCACTATGGCGCAAATTATGTATGCAAGCACTCCGATACCCGCAAACAAGATTGCAAGTCCCCATATCAGGCGAACGAGAGTTGCATCGATTCCGAAATATGCGGCCATTCCGCCGCAAACGCCGAAAATTTTCTTGTTGCTTCTTGATTTATAGAGCTTTTTCTCCATGTTTCCACCTCCGAAAGATAAACTCACCGTGCAAAAGCGCGCGTCGGTTTTGATTTAAATTAAGCGCACCGGAGAGAAAGGCAAAGCGGGTATTTTTCTCCGCCGCTTTTTCACGTTTATATTAACATATTTTTTCGGTGAAGTCAATATATATTGCATCAAATTTGCGCGGCGAGCATGAAGCGCAGATATGGAAAAGCGATATACTACGCAGCAATCGGCGAATTTTGCTTTGCAACCGCGCTAAGCTCCTTATATGTCTGCCTTATGACAAACAGCGCAATGACAAATGTAAGTATATCCGCGGCGGGAAAAGAATACAAAATTCCGTCAAGCCCGAAGAAAATCGGCATAATGACAGGAAGCGAGACACCGAACACGATTTCCCTCGCCATTGAAATGAGTGTCGATTCCACCGCCTTTCCCATTGCCTGAAGATAAATAAACGAGCCTTTATTTACCGTTGCGAGAACCATCATGCAAAGATAAATCCTGAAGCATCTGACAGCAAACTGAGTATAGTACAGACTTTCGTTTTTTGCTCCGAAAAGTCCGATGAGCTGATTTGGGAAAAATTCGACAATAATCAGAGCAACAAACCCGACCGCCGCCTCAGATATAAGCAGGCATGTAAACATTTTTTTCGCCCTGTCGCGCCGTCCGGCGCCTATATTGTACCCAACAACGGGGATACAGCCTGCCGCAAGCCCAACGGAAACCGAAATTGCAATCTGAAAGAACTTCATAACGATTCCAAGCACGGCAAGCGGAATCTGAGCATATTCCGTCTGCGAGAAAATTTCATCAAGCGCGCCGTATTTGGTACACATATTCTGTACCGCCGCCATGGAAACGACAAGAGAAATCTGGGCAAGCAAACTGGTAACGCCGAGTGAAAGAAAGCGCCTTATGAGGCTTCCCTTCAAGCTGAAGCTGTTCTTTCCGAGCTTTACCGCCCTCATGTGAAGCAGATACCATACAGACAGCGCCGCAGTCAGAATCTGCCCGGCGACGGTTGCAATTGCCGCTCCCGTAACACCCATTTTAAGCGGGAAAATAAAAATCGGGTCGAGTATAATGTTTGAAACAGCTCCTGCTACCGTCGCAAACATGGCAAATTTGGGACTGCCGTCGGAACGTATGATGGGATTCATGGCCTGCCCGAACATATAAAACGGAATTCCGAGGGTAATCCAGAAAAAATACTCCTTCGAGAGTGCAAATGTTTCCTCGTTTACCCTTCCGCCGAACAATGTCAGAATCGGCTCCATAAAGATAATGTAAACGGCAGACAGCACAAAACTGCTTAAAACGCAGAGCAAAACGGCGTTGCCTATACTGCGGTGAGCCTTATCCGTGTCTCCACAGCCAAGGCAAATGCTGACAAAGGCACAGCAACCGTCCCCAATCATAACGGCAATGCCGAGCGCCAGAACGGTAAGCGGAAAAACAACCGTGTTTGCGGCGTTTCCGTATGAGCCTAGATAGTCGGCGTTCGCTATAAAAATCTGATCCACAATGTTGTAAAGCGCCGCTACCACAAGCGAAATTATACATGGAATAGAATATTTCCGCATCAGTTTCCCGATCGGCTCTTTTTCCAAAAAAGAATTGACGTGACTTTCTTCCATTTTTCCTCCAAAAAAATTAAACAGTGCATAGACAATCAGCCGGATTTACGCCTGATTTGGCTACACACTGTTTTTTATTAAAGAAAGCGGCTGAAACAATCGGATTTACGCCGTTTCAGCCACTCATTGTGTGTTTATTTTATCACCTTGAGGAGAAAAAGTCAATAGAAGTTCTTCACAATTTCCGAGCGGATTTTTTAATTGAATTTTGCCGTTTTGTTCACCGAAAGTGAAGGAAAAATCTTTACTTTGCCAAAGCAATATGATAAAATATAGTCGGTATTTAAGATAAAATATTGAATTTGGAGATGAAATATATGCCTGTTCGGTCTCTGCCGCCGGAAAACGTCGCGCAAGCCGCTTCATTTGCATGGAAACTCTTTTCGGACATCAAAAACAGAAGCTATCCGATTTATAAAAGTGAAAATGCTCTTTTGAGTGAGTTTAAATTTCGGTGCGCTGACCCCGAAAGCGAACTTCTCGCTTTTTATGAGCATGCGGACGGAGATATAAGCGGAATAATGTCATGTTTTTCCGTCCCGGCGGAAAAGTATCTTCAAACCGTTGCCGTTTGTGCGTCAAATGAAAGCGCAATATCAGAATTTCTGTGTTATCTCGATAACAAATACCCCTGTTTCACCGCCTATATCGGGGTGGAAAAGGCAAACAGTATTCTGACAAAAGCACTTTTTGAACACGGATATTCTTTAATTGAAGAGAGCTTAGATATGGAAATCGAACCCGATAAACTAAAGCATATCTGGACAGAGGCTCAGA
>JBJFAQ010000171.1:0-3441 GCA_051887995.1 Eubacteriales bacterium | reverse complement strand
TGTCCTCGCCTTTTAACGTCTCCCCGCACGAAACACAGCTCGGCGGAAAAAGAAAGTCGATAATTCTGCTCATTCCGCGCTCCTTCCGGAAAGACGTGCGGCAAGCCCCGTGTATCGCATCGACTGGCGGTTGTTTTCCACCATACGCCTGACATATTCTTCGCGCCCTACCAGAATCACCATTTTTTCCGCTCGCGTGACCGCCGTATAGAGCAGATTCCGCGTCATAAGCATCGGCGGGCAGGAGTACATCGGGATTATCACTATCGGATATTCGCTTCCCTGACTTTTATGCACCGTTATAGCGTATGCATGCTCAAGGTCATCAAGCATTGTGAAGTCGCACGTCACGGTTCGCTCATCAAAAGCGATTCGCATATACTGCTCGGCACGGTTAATCTCGCGCACAGTTCCGATATCGCCGTTGAAAACACCCACTCCGTCTCCTCCCGCGCTTTCCCACGTCAGGTCATAGTTGTTTTTTATCTGCATCACGCGGTCGCCGACGCGGAAAACGCGCTCACGGTGCTTGTGCTCCGCCTTTTCGGGAGACGGAGGATTCAGTACGCTCTGAAGCAGGACATTCAGATTGTCCGTTCCCGCTTCTCCTCGTCTTGAGGGTGAAATCACCTGAATTTTGTTTACCGTATCTTGCCCGTAGGTATGCGGAAGACGATTTTTGCAAAGGTCTGCAACAGTAAGCGCAATATCTCTGTCGCTCTCTCTTGAAAGAAAGAAAAAATCGTTGTCTTTTACGTCAAGTCTCGGGCACTTTCCTTCATTTATCGCATGTGAGCTTGTCACGATTAGACTTTTTTCCGCCTGCCGGAAGATTGTATCAAGACAAATGGTGGCAAACCGCCCGCTCGAAATTATATCCCGCAGGACATTTCCCGCGCCGACTGACGGAAGCTGATCCGCGTCTCCTATAAGTATAACCTTTGCCCCGGGCTTCACAGCCTTAAGAAGCGCATAGGCAAGTGCGTTGTCTATCATTGACGCTTCATCAATTATTATCACGTTTTCATCTATAAAATTGTGTTCATCGCGCAGGAAAACCGCGTGCTCGCCCTCGGAATACTCCATTTCGAGAAGCCTGTGTATGGTTTTCGCCTCACACAGCGTTGCTTCGGACATGCGCTTTGCCGCACGTCCCGTCGGCGCAGCAAGCGCCACTTTCATTCCCATACTCTCAAAAATTCCGAGCAAGGCGCGGATAACGGTGGTTTTTCCGGTGCCGGGTCCTCCCGTAAGTATCATGACGCCGTTTTCAAGCGCCGACCGTATCGCCTCTCTCTGTCCCGGCGCGTATTTTATTCCCGCCGCCGCTTCCTCGCGCATTATAAAGCGCTCGATGTCCTCCGTATCAACCTTCGGGCAAAGCGTGTCAAGCGCGACGAGCTTTGACGCAATATAGCTCTCCGCGCGGTATGCTTCCGCCTCATAGAAAAAGGAAGTCCCGCCGAAAACAGTATATTTTACTCTTCCTTCGGAAAGCAAAAGCCGAAGAGCCCTCTCCGCACTCTCGGTAGTAACGGAAAGCATTTTCGCAGTCCCGTCGATAAGCTTTTCTTTCGGCAGACAGACGTGCCCGTTCTGCATCGCGTTGTGGGAGAGAAGATAAATCATGCCGCTCATGATGCGTCGGTCGGACGAGGGGTCAAAGGAAAGACTTGAAGCGACGGCATCTGCCTTTTCAAAGCTTATGCCGTCGATACAGTCGCACAGGATATAGGGGTTTTGCCTTGTAAGCGCAACTGCGTCGCTTCCCCACTTTTTATATATCTTCATTGAAGTGACAGGACCGAAAAACTGTCTGAAGAACATCATTGCAGAGCGCATTCCAGCTTCTGCTTTAAAGCTCTCTGACATTTCAAATGCCTTTTTTCGGGAGATTCCCGGAAGACGTGCGAGCCAGTCCGGATGGTTTTCGATGACGTCAAAGGCGTCCTCTCCGAACTCATCGACAATTTTCATTGCCGTTTTCGCTCCTATTCCCTTTATTGCGCCGGACGCAAGATAGCGCAAAATCGACTCCTCATCGGCAGGCAGTTTGCGCTCAAAGCTGTCCGCTCTGAACTGTCTGCCGTATTTCGGATTATGAACCCATCTGCCGCATATGGAGAGACTGTCTCCCTCAGAAATAAACGGCAGAGTGCCGACTACGGTTACTTCGTCGCCGTCGCTCGTACCGAGAAGGCATATGGTATAACCGTTTTCTTCGTTTTGGTATATTATTCGCTCAACAGTCCCGCATACTTCCTCGCCGTCTCTTCCCTCATTTTCGGTATACACCGTCTGCCTCTCCTTTCCGCGGTATTTGTATGAAAATTAAAGAAGCTCCGCTTTCAGCTTTTCCGCAAGATCCGTCTTTTCCCAGAGAACGCCGAGATCCTCGCGTCCCATGTGACCGTATGCCGCGGTCTCCTTGTATATAGGACGGCGCAGCTTGAATTTTTCAATAATTGCGGCGGGACGGAGGTCAACGAGCTTTGTTACCGCCTCTGCAATTCTTTCCCCGCTCACTTTTGAAGTGCCAAATGTCTCAACCATAACGGAAACAGGCTTTGCAACGCCGATGGCATATGCAATCTGAACCTCACACTTTGAGGCAAGCCCCGATGCGACCACGTTCTTTGCAATATATCTTGCCGCATAGGAGGCGGAGCGGTCAACCTTTGTCGGGTCTTTTCCCGAGAATGCGCCGCCGCCGTGGCGAGAATAGCCGCCGTATGTGTCAACGATAATTTTTCTTCCCGTAAGCCCGCTGTCGCCCATAGGTCCGCCGACAACGAACCTTCCGGTGGGATTTACGAGGATTCGGGTCTTTTCGTCCATCATTGAGGCAGGAACGACGGGACGTATTACCTTTTCTATTATGTCGTCGCGTATCTTATCAAGCGTCACATTGTCGCTGTGCTGAGATGAGACGACAATGGTATCGACGCGCACAGGTTTATCGTCGTGATACTCAATTGTAACCTGAGTTTTTCCGTCGGGACGGAGATAATCTATCGTACCGTTCTTTCTAACGTCCGAAAGCCGCTTTGCAAGCTTGTGCGCCATCGAAATCGGAAGCGGCATAAGCTCCGGTGTTTCGTCGCAGGCAAAACCGAACATAAGTCCCTGATCTCCCGCGCCTGTGTCAAGCGAATCCATGATTTCTCCCTCTTTTGCCTCAAGCGAGCGGTCAACGCCGAGCGCTATATCGGGAGACTGCTTGTGAATCGAGCTTATAACAGAGCAGCTGTCGCAGTCAAAGCCGTATTTGGCGCGGTCGTATCCGATCTCGCGCACCGTCTCTCTCACAATCTGCTGAATGTCTATACTTGCCTTTGTCGTTATTTCTCCCATAACCATCACAAGTCCCGTAGTGCAGCAGGTCTCGCAAGCAACGCGGGACATCGGGTCCTGCTCGAGCAGTGCGTCAAGAATAGAATC
>JBJFAQ010000170.1:0-15797 GCA_051887995.1 Eubacteriales bacterium | reverse complement strand
GGAAACCGCGCACAGGCAAGCGGAGAGCGGCAAAAAAGGCTCGGCTTCCGAGAAAAACGCAAAGGGCGAGCGCGGAATGCTGCCCATTATCCTCGGCGTTATCTCTGCTTTTGTCGTTGTGCTCACTGTCAGCCTTATATACGGCTTTACGCAGGTGTCAAACAGCAACAAAACAATGACTCTCACTGTGCCATCCGTCGTCGGAAGCGTTTATACAACGCAGGACGCGGTAGGTCTTAACTCTTCATACTATACGGTTGAAGTGGAAAAGAAATATGACGCAAGCTCCGCCGCCGGCACGATACTCGAACAGGACCCCGCCGCCGGCTCGCGCGTGAAGATTTCGGGAAAGAAGCCAAAAGCCGAAATAAAGCTGACAGTCAGCCTCGGCGCGGAAACCATCATACTCGAAAACTATGAAAATCAGTCCCTGCGCGATGTAAAGCTCGCAATTCGCAAGCTGGGACTGCTCTGTGAGGAAAAACCGATATACGATGGCAAAATAGCAAGCGGCAAGGTATGCTATACCTATCCCGCGGCAGGAGAAGCGGCGGCGATAGGCTCCACCGTTATCATATATTACAGCCTCGGCAAAGCCTCAGGCACGGGAACGGTTGAAGTTCCGATGTTCAAGGACAAGACGGAAACCGAAGCCCGCCAGCTTGCCGCCGAGCTTGTGCTCACGCTTAACGTCGAATACGAGGAATCTGATAAGGCTGCCGGAATTGTCACATCTCAAAGTATCCTCCCCGGCACAAGCGTTGACCAGAACACGTCCGTGACAATTACAGTCAGCTCAGGGCAGACGGCGGCGGCAAAAACCGTGCCAAACATCACCGGTATGACGGTTGCCGAGGCTCGTACAAAGCTTGCCGAGTTCGGGCTTGTGCTCGGAACAAAGACGGAAAAAGCGAGCGAGCTTGCAGAAGGTCTCATCGTTGAGCAGACGCCCGTTCCCGGCACATCTATCTCCGCCGGAGTAACAAAAGTCGACTACGCCGTAAGCAACGGAGAGTACGCCTCTGCCGGAAGCGTTGAATTTATCGACTGCGACGGTTATCAGGTGCCGAACATTGTAGGAATGACGGTAAGAAAAGCAAAAGCGCTACTTGAAGAAAACGAACTTGAGCTCGGAAGCGGCACTACCGTCCCAAGCCGCGAACCTGTCGGCATCATAGTTGCAATAAGTCTTGCATACGACAGCGGAGGCAATCCTGTCATCGACTACGAGATAAGCGGCGGTCCGGGCTGATAAAAAATTAAATGAAAGAAATAATTTATGATGAGCGATAATGAAAAAACGCCCATGCAGGGCGACGGAAAAAACGCCCCTGACAAAGAACGTCAAACGGCGGGCAGAGAAGCCTTTTCTGACCGCCGGAATACGGGGCGGAGCGCAAAAGCGGAAGCACCTGTGCCGCCGCAGAAGCGCTCAAACGGAAGTGCTTCGGTAAAACGCACGCCGCTTACACCTCGGCGCACTGCTCCGGACGCGAAGAAAAAAGCCCGCTCAAACCCTCTTCCCGAAATTTTTCGTCAAAAAACGCCGGACGGTCCATGGGCGGATTCGCAAAAGAAAATCCAAAAAATTTCCGCTGCGGTTTTCGCCGCAGTTTCCCTTCTTCTCATTCTTCTCTGCACTAACCTCAGCTATTCATATAACGGCGAGAGCATTCGTGTCACGAGCGAAAGCAGTGAAGCCACACGCTCCTCGTCAAGAGCCTACCGAATCGTGTATAGTGAAGCCGATTCCTTCGGACTTTCCTCCGCCGAGGCGCTTCGCGCCGCCTTTCTTGAAAAGACCGGCACGTCGCTGAATATTGTAAACGACAGCGAAAGCGTTTCCCAGCACGAAATACGCATAGGACACACAAACCGCGCAAGCGACGACTATCTGACGTCCGTATCCACGCTCGGAAGCGACGGATACGCGATTCTCATAACGGGAAACGACAGCGTAAATCTCCTCTGCTTCTCGGAAACGGGCGCGGATGCGGCAATAAAATACTTTGTCGGAAGCTATGTCGGCTCATACCGCCACTCAAAGCTGACTTTTGCAAACAAAACCAACTTTTCCTTTGTCAGCCGAAGCGGAGCAGAGCCGGACGTTTCACTCAAAGCCACCAAAGTCCCGCTTAACTTCACCGAATCGGGAAAATTCAAGTTTCTCATTCTTTCCGACGCGGATCTTAACCCGAATACAATAGAAGCCATAAGCAGAATTGCGGACAGCGAAAAACCACAGCTTGTCATTTTCGCCGGAGACGTTTCAAGCGGAATTTCGACAAAATCGGAGCTTCAGAATTACTTAAAATTGCTGACAGAGCCGCTCGAAAGCCGCAAAATTCCGTGGGCGGCCGTCTTTGGCGAGCAGGACACGGACGGCGGACTCTCCACCGACGCGCAGATGGGAGTATACACCTCCTTCGATTACTGCGTCGCCAAAACCGATTGTTCAGCCGACGGCACAATAAGTTATTTTCTGCCTATCTACGCGCACGGCGGCGGAAGCGGTACCGACGCGCCGATATTCGGCGTGTTTGCGATGGGACAGACCTCAATGCTGTCCTCAGTCTCAAACGGCGCGGCAACCGAGGCTTTACTTTCCGCATCGCGCAAGGACGGCACTGATTACGGCTATGTCACCGCAAATCAGATCGCGTGGTTTGCCGAGACCGCGAAAATAGCCGACAGAGAGGGAGGCGGCAGTCTGCCGTCTGTCATGGTCTGCCATACTCCGACTCCGGAATTTGACATTGCGGCAAAGAACCCGACAGAAACGCGGCTTGTAGGCAACATCGGCGAGAGCGTAGCGCCGTCGCCGATAAACTCCGGACTTTTCGCGGCACTTCTCGACTGCGGAAATGTGCAAGGACTTTACTGCGGCCATGACCATCTCAATTCTTTCTCCGCCCGATACTGCGGCATAGAGCTTGCCTACTGCGCAAGCATCGGCTACGACGGCTACGGTCTCGGAGGCACTTTCCTTTCAAACAACAGCCTGCGCGGCGGAAGAATCATTGAGCTGACGCAAAAAAACGATGAGATTTCACTCTCCTCGCGCATGGTTTTCGCCGCCGACCTCGGTGTCGGCACTAACTGAAATTATGGAATACTGCACAGTCGGAAAAATCGTAAAAGGCGTTGGCGGTCTTTATTATGTGCGCCTGTCATCAGATGCGGAAGCAGGACCGCTTGCGGGAGCGCTTGTTCCCTGCCGTGCGCGCGGAGTGCTGCGCCACAAGCATATGACGCCTACCGTCGGAGACAATATAAAGCTTATATATTCAGACGATTCCTACAGACAGGAGGACGGAAAGTTCTGTCCGAAGGAAGACGGCAGAGACGTAATGATCTCGGAAATCCTTCCGAGGAAGAATCTGCTGATACGCCCGCCTGTCGCAAATCTCGACACGGTTTTTGTATCGGTTGCGGCGGCGTCTCCGTCGCCTGTAACGGAAACGGTGGACAAGCTGCTGTCCATTCTCGAATTTAACAATATCGAGCCTGTCATCGTCGTCGGAAAGTGCGAGCTTGACCGCGAAAAAGCAAGTGAACTTAGGGAAATATACGAGCTTGCCATGTACCGCGTGTTCGTGCTTAGTTGCCGCGAGGACGAAGGAGTAAACGAAATACGCAAATACGTAAAAAATGAGCTTGGCGGAAAAACAGCGGCGTTTGCCGGAGCTTCCGGAGTCGGAAAATCAACGCTCATGAACGCCATTTTTCCGAAGCTTTGCCTTGAGACCTCAGACATCAGCCGAAAAATCGAGCGCGGCAGGCACACCACCCGTCACGTGGAGCTTTTCCCGCTTCCTGAATCGGCGGACAGCTATCTTGCCGACACGCCGGGCTTCAGCATGCTTGATTTCGAGCGCTTTGACTTCTTTTCAAAGGACGACCTCCCCTATACCATGCGGGAGTTTGCCCCGTATCTCGGAAAGTGCCGCTACAAGGACTGCACTCACACAAAGGAAGAGGGCTGTGCCGTGCTGCAGGCTGTGAGGGAAGGAAAAATCGCAAAGTCGCGTCACGACAGCTTTATGGCAATGTATCAAGTTCTGAAGGAGAAAAAGGCGTGGGAAAACAAAAATTCCTAAGCCGCATAAGATAAAAACAGATGAAAGCAATTATTTTCAGCGGCGGCGAGCTGCTCGATGCGAACATTTTTGAACGTCCCGAAAAGGACGACCTCTCGATTGCCGCCGATTCCGGCTATCTTTCGGCAAAGCGCCTCGGTGCGCGTGTAGATGTCCTTGTCGGAGATATGGATTCGCTCGGAAAGGAAAATATTCCGGACGGAATCGAACAGGTGGAGCTTCCCTGCGAAAAAAATCTGACCGACACTCAGGCGGCGGTGGATATTGCCATAGAGCGCGGCTGCGACAACATAATCATTGTCGGAGGAATCGGCTCGCGGCTCGACCATTCCCTCTCAAGCGCCGCCATACTTGAGCGTCTTAAGGCATGCGGCGTGCACGGATATATAACAAACGGATTTAACAGAATACATTTTCTTGAAAACGACAGCCATCTCGTCATGAAAAGCCCCTTTCGCTATCTTTCTCTGCTCTGCCTTGACAAAACATGCCGCGGCGTCTCGGTCGAGGGTTGCAAATACCCTCTGAAAAACGAAAAGCTCCACCGGGATTTCCAGTATGCCGTCAGCAACGAAATCACAGGAAATGTGGCGCTCATCTCTGTACGCCGCGGGGCAATGCTTGTGATAGAATCCGCAGACAAACCGGAGGGCGCAAAGACATAATGACAGATAAAATAAACGAAATAAGCACTCCCGCGCTTGCATACCTCGGCGACGCCGTAACGGAAATATGCGTAAGGACTCTCCTTGTGGAGCTTGGAATCTCCGATTCAAAGCACCTGAATGAAGAAGCGCTTTCCTTTGTCCGTGCGGGCGCTCAGGCAGAGGCGGCAAGAGCAATTCTCCCGTTTCTTGACGACGGAGAGACGGCGGCGTACCGACGCGGGCGCAATCTCGGACACACAAATGTCCCGAAAAGTGCGTCTATGTCGGAATACAGACAGGCAACGGGGCTTGAAACTCTCTTCGGATATCTGCACGTGCTCGGCAGAGAGGAACGGATAAAAGAGCTATTCCGCCTTGCCTACGCGGACAAGATAAACGCGCTCTCGGCAAAAATAAACGAGGGCGGCTTTAAATAATAAAAACAAGGAACGGACTGAAAAAATGGAAAATATCAATATCAAAATTACAGTAAAAGACTACGGCACAATGACGGCAGAGCTTTACCCCGACAAAGCGCCGCTCACGACCGAAAATTTCACAAATCTTATCCGCAATTCTTTCTTTGACGGGCTGATTTTTCACCGCGTCATAGAGGGCTTTATGATTCAGGGCGGCGGCTACGACGAAAACTTCCGCGAAAAGGAAGCAAAGTCGATAAAAGGCGAGTTTGCATCAAACGGCTGTCCGGAAAATGACATAAAGCACACCCGCGGCGTCCTTTCCATGGCAAGGACCATGGTACCGGACTCCGCCTCCTCACAGTTTTTCATCATGCATAAGGACGCTCCGCATCTTGACGGGCAGTACGCCGCATTCGGGCGCGTGACGAGCGGCATTGAAGTGGTTGACAAGATTGCTTCTGTTCCAACCGATTATCAGGACTGCCCGAGAGTACCTGTGGTAATTGAAAAAATCGAGCTTATCTGAGGTTTTTGCAGCTATATATGTCTGAAAATAACAACTTCCGCATGGGTCTGCGGGACGGAATACCGATTTTTCTCGGTTATTTCGCCGTTTCCTTCGCATTCGGAATTTTTTCGGTAAGTTTCGGGCTTTCCGTTATTGAAGCGGTGCTCATCTCGATGACAAATCTGACTTCTGCGGGACAGCTTGCCGCCGTCCCGATAATATGCGGCGGAGGCTCGTTTATCGAGCTTGCCGCATCACAACTTGTCATAAATCTGCGCTATTCGCTCATGTCCGTCTCTCTTTCACAGCGGCTCGGAAAGCATACAAGCAGAGCCGACCGCTTCTGGATTGCTTTTGGGGTGACAGATGAAATTTTTGCCGTCGCAATGTCAAAGCACGCCATGCTCGGAAGAAAATACTTCGCCGGACTTATCCTCATGCCATACCTCGGCTGGAGCAGCGGAACACTGCTCGGCGCCGCCGCCGGAAATATTCTCCCGTCACTTCTGACCTCCGCGCTCGGCATTGCCATATACGGCATGTTTATCGCCATAATCGTTCCGGAGGCAAAAAAGAAAGCGCCGACGGCGCTCTGCGTTCTGTTTTCCGTCGCACTCGGATGCGCCTTCCGTTTTATACCGCTACTGCGCGCTGTTCCGGACGGATTTGTTATCATCATCTGTGCCGTAACTGCCGGACTTGTGTTCGCCGCGCTGTTTCCGGTGGAAACCGAAGCTGAGGAAGCAAAGGAGGCGGGAACGGATGACTGATTTTGCCTCGTTTCTTCCTTATCTGCTTGTGACGGCAGGAGTTACATATCTTGTACGTATGCTTCCGCTTGTACTTGTGCGGAAAAAGTTTGAGAACAGATTCATAAAATCCTTTCTCTATTACATTCCGTATACCGTGCTCGCGGTAATGACCGTCCCCGCCATCTTCTCGTCTACCTCCTCCACAGTCTCCGGTATTGCCGGCTTTATCTGTGCTCTGGTCACAGCCTATATCGGGAAAAACCTGATTTTTGTCGCGGCCGCCTCCTGCGCCGCGGTGCTTGTCACAGAACTTATTCTTATGCTTTTCTGAAAAACACGAAAGGAATTGTTTTTGCCAATGAAGAAAAGAATCCTTGCCCTTATTATGGCTTTATGTATGCTTCTTCTCGCCTCCTGCGGAAAGAAAAAACAGGCAGACGGCGACACCGATTCGCTCGGAAATGAGACGTCAAATGACACCGAGCAACTCTCAAACCGCGTTGTCACCGAGTATAAAGGAATTTACGAAGAACGTTACGACTTCATTTTTGATGACATATGCACGATTGCGGACACCTTCACGGTAGACCGCATGTCGGAAATAAGCGTTTCCGATGATATCGAACGCATGAAAATAACTCCCGACTATGATTTTTCCGAAACGCTTCCGGCGATATACCGCTACATAACCGACCTGTCGCTCACGCGTGACGAGGTGGAAAACTACTATAACCTCGCGTTTGAATCGCTTGCCAATGACCACGTTCCCACAGCCGAGCAGTACGACGCGCTCTTTTCGGGCGACGCCGACAAGGTGATGAAGGCGTGCGTCCACGAAACGGCGCTCTATAAAGACGGTCACGTTTACAGCCTGAGCATGCTGCTTGAAGGCACGGCAAATGGCGTAAGCGACAAGGAAATAAAGCAGGTATGCGACAGAGCCGCGGCATATTACGGAGATGAATTTTTCACCTCCCCGCTCCTTACCGACACAATGGCGGAAAAGCTCGCCTCGCTCGGATACGAGACAATAAGCGATGCGGAAAAGAACAAGAAAACACTCTGCTCCGTCCACGGCGACGAATACCACACATATCCCGAAGCTCTTATCGGGCTTGTGGGAAAAGCAGAATTTGAAAAATGGAAATCGGAAGCCGCATCAAAATCCGGAGACGCCGACTGCGGGCACGGTGAAGAGAATATTTACAGCTTGATTCACTCCCTCGGCGTTACAAAGGACGATTTTATCACGCTGTACAATACAGACGTCGGCATGATAGGCGACTACCCCATAGACCTGCTCTTTGACGGCACGGCGGCAGATGCAGACAGCTACTACCGCGCTTCGACCGCCGAAACACGCGCCGAAATCGGCTCGCGCAAAACGCTCGCCGACCTCAAGCAGTACATTATTGACACAAAAGGACTTGGAGACTTCTACGAAAACGTCATGGAATGCAGTCTTGCCGAGCTTCTGCTCGTCTGCGACTATACGGACGCCGACTTTGAGGACTACAATCGCTTCCTTGACGAGGCTGAATACAGCTATGACATTGATTTTGCCGCGCTTCTCGCTTCAAAGTCTGAGATAACGCGCATGATAGGCTCACATTCTGCGCATTTTGTCGATTGCTATGTAACCGGCAAGCCCATGTTTGAGACCCCCTATGAAAGCCAGCTTGCTGACTGAAATATAAAAATACATAAAAGGATCGGTGAAAAAAAATGAAATTCAACTACGGCGCTTGCATCGGCGGAAAAGACCTTGCGAAAATAAAAACGCTCGCCGGACTCGGCTATGATTTCGTTGAGACAAATTTTTCCGCGCTCGACACACTTACGGACGAGGACATCGGCGCATTTGACGCTTCTCTGCGCGAAAACGGTCTTAGCTGTGTTTCCTGCAACGGATTTATGCCCGGAACGCTGAAAACAGTAGGCCCGGAAGTCGACGACGGAGCTATAAAGGACTTCCTTGCAAGAACGTTTGAAAGATCGTCAAAGCTCGGCTTCAAAAGTATCATTTTCGGAAGCGGAGCCTCAAGAAGAGTGCCGGACGGATATCCGAGAGAAAAGGCAAAGGCAGACATTATCCATTTCCTCGGCGATCTCGCTCTGCCATACGCAAAGAAATACGGCATTGTAATCGGCATAGAGGAGCTTCGCTCGGAGGAAACGAACATTATCAACACCTGCGGTGAGGCGATGGAGTATATCCGTGAAATAGACGACCCGAATCTGCGTCTGCTCGTTGACCTTTACCACGTTGCCTGCATGGGCGATTCGGTTGAAACGCTTCACGACTACAAGGGCTATGTGAGCCATGTTCACATCGCAAGTCCCTCAAATAAACGTGTTTATCCGCTTCCCACAGACGGAGACGACGCGCTCTACCGCCGCTTCTTTGAAGTGCTTGACGAAATCGGCTATGAGGCAAGAAACATTTCTCTTGAGGGCAGCGTAGGAGATGGCTTTGACGTTACGGTTTCGGCATCTCTGCCCTACCTTAAGAGCCTTGAGCGCTGAAAAGGGCTTCTTTCGGTGCATTTAGAAAAATTTTTTGTTATTTACTTGACAAACACCGAAAAATATGCTATAATCAAAACGTAAAAGGGAGTAGAATACACTCTTGTGAGTGTTCCGCTTTTCGCTAACACGGCAAAAGCCCGGAAGCGGACGTTATACAGATAATTTTTCGAGACTTTTACGGCGAAAGCCGTAAAAGTCTTTTTTAATCTGCTCCTTTTTAAGAAAAAACATGGAGGAAAATCATGAAAAACCAGAAAATCATTAAGGGTTTCCCGAATGTGGGAAAAATCATTGTCACCGCTGTTATTATCGTGCTTTTTCTTGTCCTTGCCGCAAACTCGTTTTATACAATCGGCGAGCAGGAAAACGCGGTCGTAACAACATTCGGCGTGCCGCAGGCGGTCACGTCAAGCGGTCTGCACTTCAAGATTCCGTTTGTTCAGGACGTAGAAAAGGTCAATATGACCATTTTCGGGCTTGCCATAGGCTATGACCCCGAAACAAACACATCGATTGAGGACGAAAGCCTCATGATAACATCGGATTACAACTTCGTAAACGTGGATTTCTACATAGAATACCGCGTGACAGACCCGATTGCGTACCTTTACAATTCCCATGACCCGAAAGACGTGCTCAAAACGCTGACAATGAGCTACATACGCGATACTGTCGGCACATACAGCGTTGACGACGTTATCACAACCGGAAAGAGCCAGATTCAGAGCGAGGTCAAAGACAAGCTCACCGCCAGAATGGAAAAGGAAAATATCGGCCTTCAGGTTCTGAACGTTACAATTCAGGACGCAGAACCGCCCACATCCGAGGTGCTTTCGGCATTCATGGAGGTCGAAAACGCAAAGCAGGGAGCGGAAACCGCAATAAACAATGCAAACAAATACAAGTCCCAGCGGATTCCCGCCGCCGAGGCTGAGGCCGACAAGCTCACAAAGCAGGCGGAGGCGAACAAAACCGCACGTATAAACGAGGCATCGGGTCAGGTGGCGCGCTTCAACGCGCTGTATGAGGAATACGCCCTCTATCCCGACATCACAAAAAAGAGAATGTACTATGAGGCAATGGAAGAGCTGCTGCCCGGTATGCGCGTGATAATCCAGGACGAGAGCGGAAATACTCTGAACGTTCTTAAATACGGCGCAGACAGCGAAAGCTGACTTTCTCCGAATGAAAATCCTATTTTATAAGAAAGGTACGGTCACAAAATGACAAAGGCAAAAAAGAGAACCCTTATAGGGGCTTTGATTATTATAGTTCTTCTGTTTATCGTTATTTCCGCGTCATATGTAGTTACAAATCCCGATGAATATACCGTTATCCGCCAGTTCGGAAAGGTAGTTGGCATAAGAGACGAGGCAGGTCTCTCCTTCAAGCTCCCCATAATACAGACAAGCGAAACTCTGCCGAAAACTGTTCTTATCTATGACCTCCCGGCATCGGACGTTATCACAAAGGATAAAAAGACCATGACGGCAGACAGCTTTGCCCTTTGGACAATAGAGGATCCCCAGCTCTTTATTCAGACGCTGAACGGCTCTATTTCAAACGCCGAGGCGCGCATTGAGACGCTGACCTACAACGCAATGAAAAACGTAATCTCCTCACGCACTCAGGTTGAAGTCATCAGCGGACGCGACGGCAAGCTCGCAACAGATATCACAAATGCGGTTGTAGACAGCTTAAAGCAGTACGGAATAAATCTCATTGCTGTCGAAACAAAGCATCTTGACCTCCCTGACGACAACAAAGAGGCTGTTTATCAGCGTATGATATCCGAGCGCCAGAACATTGCTGCCGGTTATACCGCCGAAGGTGAAAGCGAAGCTCAGAAAATACGCAGCGAAGCGGATAAACAGGTGGAAATAATCGTAAGTGAAGCAAAAGCTCAGGCGGAAATCCTTGAAGCGGAAGGCGAGGCTGAATACATGCGTATTCTCTCGGACGCATACTCCGCGCCCGAAAAGGCGGATTTTTACAGCTTTGTACGCAGTCTTGACGCCGCAAAGGCTTCGCTTACAAACTCCGAAAACACGCTGATTCTCTCAAAAGACAGCCCTCTCGCTAAAATCTTCTACTCGGAAAAATAAAAAGCTGTTAAAGTCAGATTCGGCAAAACAAGTGTAATTAAACGAAAAAATATCTCTGCGGCGCTGTAATTATCCGAAAAACATTTAAAGAAGGATATCACTATGCTATATAAATTAAATAAAGACCTCAATCGCAAGGACTATTCAAAGGTAAAAAGAGTAACATTGGCAGACATTGGCTGGAAGGAAAAAGACCTTGAAAATCTGATTTCCAATAATATTCAGGATTTTATTTCTTCAAATGACCTCATGGCGATTTTTACAGAACGTGTCCGCCAAGAAGAACCGGATATTCTCGCCTTGGATAAAGACGGCGATTTGTACATTTTTGAGCTTAAACGATGGTCCGGAAAAAAGGAGAACTTATTGCAAGTACTCCGATACGGACAGCTGTTCGGAAAAAGCACTTACGATGAGTTGAATTGCCTATATAAAAAATATCAGCATAATGATAACGCAAACCTTGCGCTTGACCACTCCGCTTATTTTTCGGGAAACACGTCTAAGGTCCTTCCCGAAGACAGTTTCAACAGAAAGCAGCATTTCCTTATTGTTGCAAACGGAGTAGATCAAGAGACAATAGAGTCAATAATATATTGGAAGAAAAACGGACTGAATATTGACGCCATTGTTTACTGGGTCTTTGATATATCGGGGGAATACTACATAGAATTCAATATGTATTCTCAAACCGAGGACTTTTTGGAATATGAAAACAACTGTTATGTGCTCAATACAAATAAGCAGAGCAACGCACGCTATACAAAGGAAATGCTAAATGAGCATAAGGCGGCGGCATACTATCCCGGCTGGCGGGAAAAAATTCAAAAATTTCAAAAAGGCGATATAGTATTCCTATATGAAAGCGGAGTCGGAATACGGGCATATGGATATGCAAGCGGAGTTCTGAACAAAGCGCCCTGCGACGGGTATGAGGATTACGAATACAATATGCATTTGGAAAACTTTGTTGAATTATCCACCCCTATTTCGGCATCTCAGATGAAAGAAATTACAGACAGCGGTTTTAATTTCCGACAAACGCTCTTTTCGATATCCGAAGAAGCGGCAAAGAAAATCATAAAAAAGGCAAAATAAACCGAATAATGAACAAGCGGCACCGCCGAAGCGGTGCCGCTTGTCTTCATTTGTCAAATCATTTTTTCAAAGTCGTTTTTTTCGGTGATTTTCTTTCCGGTTTGTCTGTTTGCTTGTCGGTCGCCGGTTTGTCAACCGATTTTTCCGCCGGTTTGCTTTCCGCCGGCTTCTCCACCGGCTTTTCCGCCGATTTGTTTTCGTCGAGCGTGTCAGCCGGAGTTTCCGACGGTTTTTCCGAGGGTTTTTCCAAGTTTTTTTCCCGCTTTTGTGTTGCTTCTCTGAAAAGGACATATGCAGTTGAGGAAATCGGCACGCTGAGCAGCATTCCGGCAGGTCCTCCGATACTGCCGCCCACCGTTACCGCCGCCAAAATCCACATTCCCGGCAAATTTACCCTGCTTCCCATAACTCTCGGGTAGATAAGATTGCCTTCTATCTGCTGCAAAACAAGGAGAAATACGACATAGATAACGGCTTTAATGGGGTCAACCGTAAGTATCATAAACGCTCCGACAATCGTGCCGATAAATGCACCGACAATCGGAATAAGCGCCGTTACGCCAACCAAAACACCCACCATCGGCGCATACGGTATCTGCAAAATAAACATCCCAAGCATACATAAAAGCCCGAGAATCACAGCCTCTAAGGACTGCCCCGAAATAAAGTTGCGGAAGTTCGTATTTGCAACCGAGCCTGCGTGGATAAACCATTCGCCGAAGCCCTTCGGCAGCCAGACACGAATCAGGCGGCACATCTGACGCTTTAATTTATCTTTACTGAACAAAATATAAATTGCAAAGACCAAAGCGATAAAAAAGTCAAAAATACCGCCGACAAAAGATGTTACCGTACCAAAAGCGGTATTGACAATCACTCCGCCCTCGTTTTTCAGCCAGTCCTGCACGGTATCAAGTATTTTGTCTAAGTCAATGCTCAAAAGCACTTTGCCGAACGGCATCTCGGCAAGCTCTTCTTCGCTCATTGCGTTAAGCTTGCTTATAAAACCCACGCACCCCTGCACAACGACCTTCAGGGCATCTACAAGCTCCGGAATCACAAGCCATACAACACCGACCAAAGTCCCGATGATTATAAGAAGGGCTATAACGAAGCATATAGGTCTTCGCAGCCTGCGCAAAAACGGCTTTTTCGTCTTTGTAAGGACGTGCGCCTCAAAGAAACTCATCGGAACATTTAATATGACAGCAATCACCCCGCCGAGCAGTAGCGGCATCACAAGACCGATGCACCATGATGCGGCGCCGCTTACAACACCTATATTCTGCACGCCGAGAAATATCAGAATGCAGACGGTCGCAATTCCGATAAGCCATTTTGCAATTTGCTTTCTTTTTTCAGGTGTAAAATCCATAACAGTATCTCCTTAATACAAAACCGCTCTCTTTTAAACAAAAATGCAAAAAAGAGCCTATGCAGCCCCATTCTGCACTTCTGTAACATAAAAATTCTATGTTTTTGCTTTTCCGCTGCTTCGTAAAATCAAAGTAATCACATCAATGACAGCCTCGACAATCAAAGTGATTCCGGTAAACATCCAAAGCACCGTCGCTGTTTCAAACGGATTTTTCAGTATGACCGCGGCGCAAACAACAGAGAGTAGTGCGCTGATAAAGGCTATCACCCATTTTTTGTTTTTGCAACGTATCATATCACATGTGACTTGAACCTTGCCAAGACCTGTAATCAGAAGCACGACGCCGTAAATGATGGTAAGCGCCGGAAAGGTGGCGATAAACCAATGCGCTCTGAAAGTGCAGAATCCGCCGGCAAGCAATGCAATAAGCCCCTTGGAAAGATACTGCCCCATAACGGCCTCACCTATGTCGGCGCGGAAGTACTTGATTACGCTTATAAGACCGATGATAAGAAGAACAATACCCGCAGCCGTAATAATTCCGGTAGTAAATTCGATTGGGTTTATCAAAAGCAAAATACCGACCGCAACTTCAAAAAGGCATAGGAGAATACCGTTTATATTCTCTTTTTTCACGTAAATCCCTCGCAGTAAAAAGAATTTCATCCGAATGCCCCTGCTTGACAAGGCTTACAAATGATACTATAATTATAACACAACATTTGTGTTATTTACAATAATCAATTTAAATAAAAATGATGTAAAAGCGACATTTTTCGACAAATTTTCTCATTTTTTATAAAATTTTTGCAGAGTATACGAAAGATGAACGGAAAAGGGCGAAATCAAAAACATAAAGGCATAAATCCCGGCAATTCCGGCGACTTATGCCGCAAAAGGCTTTCGAAATGCGTGTATGCCGAGGAAAAGCAAACCGAGGACAAATGATTGAAAGCAGTTAAAAAAATGGCTTCATGTAAAAATTATTTGGGCTTTGTGCCGGTTTAGCTAACAGGCTTAGACGGGATTTCCTAATATAGCCCTTTCTCCCCGTTGTATATGCATACTCACACTTCAACCACAAAATATCCAGACTGTCCTGCGGCCATTTCTCCGACAATCGCACCATTTTGAAAATAAGCTACCCCACCTGCGGCACTATCCGTCACTTTCGGGTCAGCGCAAAACGGATTGACCAGCAGCACATTCTTTCCGCACAGTGCCGCCTGTTGTGCATATTCGTGCTTGATGCTGGTATTCCATTCATCGGCTTTATAGTCGCACCACACCGGCCAGAGGACAATATCAGCATTTAGCGCTTTCATTTCTTCCGGTCTGCCATCCGTCCAAAGATCTCCGCATAAGCCGATGGCAAATGTCTTTCCGTTGTAGAAGGACCGTTCAAAATGCGCTCCTTCCCGGTAATGCTTGTCTGTTTTCCGGAACTCTTTCCATCCCACGCTAACCCGATGAAACAAGTTTACGATCCTGCCGTCTGCACTGATGAAAATCTGGCTGCTGTAGAGTACATCTCCAGCTCGCTCTATAAAACCAAAGGAAACGGCAATGTGATTTTCCTTTGCCGCATTTCGCATTTGTTGAATAGGCTCGTCTGTTACTTCAACAGCCATGTCTTTATCTATTTCGTAGTTCCAGCACAGGCTGTCAAAACCTTGCAGAACAGATTCTCCAAACAAAATCAAGTCCGCATGCCCGCTGCACTCCTGAATTGCTGAAATCATGGAGTGCAAATTGAATGTAATATCTTTGTCAATCACCTTGGCGGATGCTAATGCAATTTTCATAGATATCTTTCACTTTCTCCTTGCTTTTATATTGTGCAATATTTCAGGATTTTCTCTCAGATGTAACCATCAATAGCTGAGATATAATCTTCTACTATTTTAGTGTTTAAGTATAGTAAATTTCTTAATTTCATATACAATTTCCTTTCGGTTGCTTATTGTATGTAGACTTATAGTATTCAACCTTATTATAATATAAAATTAGGAGGATTGGCAACTATGGGTATTGTAAAAGTGTTTGGAACCAATTTAAAGAAGTATCGCACAGCAATGTGTATATCCCAAGAAGAGTTTGCAGACGAGTGCGGTATGCACCGAACTTATATAAGTGCTATTGAATGCTATCGTCGCAGCATCTCATTTGAAAACATTCAGCGTATAGCTGATGCTCTTGAAAGTTGAAACCTATAAATTGTTTTTGGAGGAATAAATTTATGCCTACATATACCATTG
>JBJFAQ010000169.1:0-3509 GCA_051887995.1 Eubacteriales bacterium | reverse complement strand
CGGGCTTCCTTCTCTTGTGGACGCAGTACATAATCTGACCGGAGTGCCGATAGACAGATATGCTGTCGTGGGGCTTGATGATTTTGCCTCGGTGCTTGATATTATTGAAGGCGTTGACTTTAACGTTCCTTGCAGAATGATATATGATGACAACAAGGGCGGTCTGCACATAAATCTTTCGGCAGGCTATCAGCACCTTGACGGTGCGAAGGCGCTCGACATGCTTCGTTTCAACTCGTATGAGGACCCGGCATACTCGCGTCTTAAGACCACGGCGGCTTTTGCGCGGGCTGTTGCCGCCAAGGTGACGACCACGGCTTATATAACCAAAGCTCCGGCGCTCTTTAAGGAGGCCGCGTCGAAAATAGTGACCGATTTTACCGCGGCAGACCTCAACTCGAATCTTGACCTTATCTTTTCCTATCCGAATTTTACCGCTCTTACAATAGAGCTTCCGGGAACTTACTCCACAATTGACGGAAAACTCTGCTTTATTCCGAACGAAACGGCGTGCATAAACACGATGGCGCCGTATAAACGAGCAAACTGAAATCACAATATATAAGGCGGCTGACTTGCCTTTCAGCCGCGGAAAGGCTTTGACAAAATGAAAAACTCAGAAAAGACAATGGACAAAATTGTTGCGCTCTGTAAAAACAGAGGAATTATCTTCCCCGGCTCCGAGATTTACGGAGGTCTTGCAAATTCGTGGGACTACGGACCGCTCGGCGTTGAATTCAAAAACAACGTCAAGAAAGCATGGTGGAAAAAATTCGTTCAGGAATCGAAATATAACGTAGGACTTGACAGCGCAATCATCATGAATCCCGAAACATGGGTGGCTTCGGGACACGTGGGCGGCTTCTCTGACCCGCTTATGGACTGCAAATCCTGCCATGCCCGTCACCGCGCGGACAAGCTCATTGAAGAATATGCTTTTCAGAACGGCACTGACGACAATCCTGCCGGCTGGACTTTTGAGCAGATGTCCGACTATATAAAGGAAAAGGGAATCTGCTGTCCCGACTGCGGCGGCAAGGAGTTCACGGACATAAAGAAGTTCAATCTTATGTTCAAGACCTTTATCGGCGTTACCGAGGATTCGTCGAGCACCGTCTATTTGCGCCCCGAGACAGCGCAGGGCATTTTTGTCAATTTCGCCTCTGTTCAGCGTTCGACAAGAAAGAAACTGCCTTTCGGCGTTGCTCAGATCGGCAAATCCTTCAGAAATGAGATTACCCCCGGTAACTTTACGTTCCGCACTCGTGAGTTTGAGCAGATGGAGCTTGAATTTTTCTGTAAACCCGGAACAGACCTCGAATGGTTTGCTTACTGGAAAGATTATTGCCACAAATTCCTTCTGAATCTCGGTATGAAAGACGAAAATCTCCGTCTGCGTGACCATGACCCCGAAGAGCTTTGCTTCTATTCAAAGGCGACAACCGACTTTGAGTTCCTGTTCCCGTTCGGCTGGGGCGAGCTTTGGGGCGTTGCCGACCGCACGGATTATGATTTGTCCCAGCATTCAAAGCACAGCGGCAAGGATCTTACGTACTTTGACCCCGAAACAAACGAGCATTACACGCCGTACGTTGTCGAGCCTTCTCTCGGAGCTGACCGCGTTGCGCTTGCATTCCTTATCGACGCATATGATGAAGAGGTTATCGACGCCGAAAAGAACGATGTGCGCACTGTTCTTCATCTTCACCCCGCGCTGTCTCCCTTCAAGGCGGCGGTTCTTCCTCTCTCGAAGAAGCTTTCAGAAAAGGCGGGAGAAGTATATGAGGAGCTTTCCAAATATTTCATGGTTGACTTTGATGACGCAGGTTCTATCGGCAAAAGATACCGTCGTGAGGACGAAATCGGAACTCCGTTCTGCATCACGTATGACTTCGATTCCGAGAACGACGGCTGTGTGACGGTTCGTGACCGCGACAGCATGGAGCAGGTGCGCCTGCCTGTCGGCGAGCTTCGCGCGTATATTGAAAAGGCACTTGAATTTTGACATAGAATAAAAAACACCGCCGCGGTCTTTAAAATGACCGCGGCGGTGTTTTTTATGGCTTCATAAAGAGATTTGGGCGCAGAGTTTTCTCACTCTGCACGCTCAAAAGTCTTATTTGTAGTCTCCGAGAAAGTCTCGGTTTACCTCAAAAAGCTCCTCGCACATTGAGTTTATCTCGTCAAGAGAGCAGACGGCGGAGCAGAGCGGGTCCATATAGCACGCCTGAATCATCTTGCGCTTGTTCTTTTCAAGGATTGCGTCAACGGCAAGGTTTTCCATCCGAGCTGTTGTATTGACGAGAATCGCCACCTCGTCCGGCAATTTTCCGACAACGCAGCGGTAAAGCCCGAAGCGGGAAACAACGACGGGGACTTCAACGCAGGTGTCGTCCGGAAGATTTGAGATTGCGCCGTAGTTCATGACGTTTCCGTTGAACTGGAAGGGCTTTCCGTCGCCTATCATGGCGTTGAATATTTCCGATGCGTATTCCGTGCTGCGCGACGTGCTGACCTCCTTGTTCTGAATCCAGTCCTCAAAGTCATCTCGCCAGGTTTCAAGTCTTCCGAGACGAAGGTTCAGGGAAAAGGCGTGCTCGCCGGGATTCCAGTTTGCTCCCTCGTGAGCGGAGCAGTATTTTTTCAGGAGATCCGGGCGTTTGCGGAACCAGTATGTATATTCGGAATTGTGTCCCGAAGATTCGGTTACATAGTAGCCAAAGTGCTTGAAGATTTCGTTGCGGACTATCTCTTTGTTATATATTTCGGGGTCTTTTATTTTTTCGCGCAGAAGCGGATATGCGTCCTTTCCGTTCCATTTTATCTCTGTGTAAAACGCCTGATGGTTGAGCCCTGCGCAGGTGTAGGTTATCTCGTCAAGCGGAGCGTCAATCCATTTGGCAAGCATCGCTATCGTTCCCTGAACCGAATGGCAAAGCCCCGTTACGTTAACCTTTGTCTGCGTCTGCATTGCACGGCAGAGCATGGACATCGGGTTTGTGTAATTGAGAAAAACGGCATTCGGGCAGTATTTTTCTATATCATGGCAGATATCGAGCATAAGGGGAATGTTGCGTGCGGCGCGGAAAATGCCCGCAACGCTTCGCGTGTCTCCGACATTCATGCTGACGCCGTATTTCATGGGGATTTCAATGTCATAGCGCCATACGTCGATGTCTCCGTTGAAAACGGTGCACACAACTCCGTCCGCGCCCTCAAGCGCCTTGCGTCTGTCTGTTGTCGCCGTTATCGTTGCCGGAACATTCATTGCCGCTTTGATTTTCTCACAGCAGCGGCGGATATATTCGAGTTTTTCGGGATTTATGTCCATAAGACATATCTCGCAGTCCTCAAACGCGGGAAAAGTGAACAGGTCACGGACAACATTCCGCGTAAAAACGACGCTTCCTGCGCCTATAAAAGCAAATTTTCTCATTTTTGTCCCTCCGTAAAGCTTTTTTATATAAAAAATGCTTGACTTTTTATATAATTTATGGTATTATATTATT
>JBJFAQ010000168.1:0-3520 GCA_051887995.1 Eubacteriales bacterium | reverse complement strand
AGCAGCACCTTGCTTGTGCTTCCCATGGAGTTAAGAAGGCTTGTAAGACCTGTGTTCAGCATGCCCATGATGGGGTTTACTGCGCACATGATGACCGCTATCATTCCAAGCCCGACAAGCGGGTAAATAAGAACCGGCTTAATGCCCTCAAGCGATCTCGGAAGCTTATCACAAAGCTTTTCAAGACCGAGCATCAGATAACCGCCGACAAAGCCCGCAAAGAGCGCTCCGAGGAATCCGGAGGGAACGTCGCCGCCGACAGACGTGAAGGTCGAGCCTGTGGTTGCGAGGAATCCGCCGACAATACCGACAAGAAAACCGGGTCTGTCTGCGATTGATTTGCCGATAAAGCCGGCAAGAATCGGAATCATGAAGTTGAACGCATAGCCGCCGATGGTTTTAAAGAATGCGGCGACAGGAGTGTTTGTACCGAAATTAGAGTCCTGAGGCGCGCCCATCAGGGTGTCAATGAGGAAGGCGATTGCAATAAAGATACCACCTGCTACAACGAACGGAAGCATGTTTGATACACCGTTCATCAAATGCTTGTAAATCTTTCTGCCAAAGCTTTCCGAATCGCCGTCGGTCTGTGCTGCTTTTGCGCCGGTATGGTGATAAACCGGGGTTTGGTCGCTCATAACACGCTCAATCAGCTCTTTCGGCTTCTTTATGCCGTCGGACACCTTTACGCTTATCAGTTTTTTGCCGTCAAAGCGTCCCATTTCAACGCTCTTGTCGGCAGCGATGATAATACCGTCCGCCGCGGCGATTTCTTCTTTTGTCAGAACATTTTTTGCTCCGCCCGAACCGTTTGTTTCGGCTTTAAGCGGAAGTCCCATTTCCGCACCTGCTTTTTCGAGCGCCTCAGCCGCCATATAAGTATGTGCGATTCCGGTAGGACAAGCGGTTACCGCCAAAATACGGTAAGCTCCGTTCTTCTTTTCGGGCTTTTGCTGTTCGGGATATTTCTCCGCCTCTTTTTTGTCGATTACCGCAAGGAACTTGTCCGCAGTTTCGGAAGCAAGAAGCTCATTTCTGAACGTTTCGTCCATCAGCATGCTCATCAGCCTTGAAAGAACCTCAAGGTGCAGGTCGCCGTCCTTCGGAGCGGCTATCATAAAGAGCAGATTTGAGGGCTTGCCGTCGAGTGATTCATAATCAACTCCGGACGGTACAGTGATTGCCGAAAGACCGGGCTTTGCAACCGCCGTCGTCTTTGCGTGGGGGATTGCAATTCCGTCTCCGACTGCTGTGGAACCTTGTGCTTCTCTTGCGAGAATTTCCTTTTTGTACGCTTCCTTGTCACTTAAGTTTCCTGCCTTCTCGTGCAGCTCGATCAAAGCGTCGATAGCGTCCGATTTTGAGGCAAGTTTCCGGTTAAGAGAGATACTTTCTTTTGTCAACAGGTCTGTGATGCGCATTTGTTTTCCTCCTCTGATATTAAAATTTTTTAAATTAAATTTTTTTAAGCAATGCAAATATTTCGTCTTTTGTCGCAAGTCCTTCGCTGAAAGTCGTAGCTCCGCCTGCCGCAGTCCCGAGCTTTAAGGCGTATTCATAGTCCGCCTTCCGGGCATATCCCGCAATAAAGCCCGCCACCATTGAATCTCCGGCGCCTACCGTGTTTACAACCTTTCCGCAAACGGCGGGAATATAATATTCCTTTCCGTGCTCGTCGACAAGCACAGCTCCCTTGCCGCCCATTGATACGAGAACGTTGACCGCGCCCTTTTCTTTGAGCAATCCGGCGTATTTAATCGCGTCCTCCGGCGTTTCTATCTTCACACCGAAGATCTCGCCAAGCTCTTCGTTATTGGGCTTTATCAGAAACGGACGGTATTTAAGAGCATTCAGAAGCAGGTCCTTTGTGGCGTCAACAACAAACCGCACTCCCTTTCCGCTCAGCAGCTCCATGATTCTCTCATACATGTCAGAGGGCAAGGTGTTTGGAATGCTTCCCGCAAGCACGAGCGTGTCGCCGTCACTGAGCCCTTCCAGCTTTCGGAGCAGTTCTTTGATTTCCTCCTCCGTGATTTCAGGACCCTGACCGTTGATATCTGTCTCGCAGTCGGTTCTGATTTTCACGTTGATTCTGGTAAAACCGTTTTTAAGATGAACGAAATCGGTATGGATGTCTTCACTGCCGATTGCCTGCTCGATTGCGTTTCCGGTAAACCCGGCGATGAACCCCATGGCGGTGGACTCCATGCCAAGCTCACGCAAAACAAGCGAAACATTGATTCCCTTGCCGCCGCAGAAGGTTCTTTCTTTTTCAGAGCGGATTATACTGCCGATCAAAAGCTCCGGCACATAAATCAGATAATCTATCGCCGGGTTAAAGGTAACGGTATAAATCATTTGTCCACCTCCTTTATGATTGTAATGTCCTTATACTTATCGTCCGGCAATTTGTCCGTAATTATGCAGGCATTTTTAATGTCTGCAAAGGTTACGGCCGCCGATTTGCCGAATTTTGAATGATCTGCCAGAATATAAGTTACGTAACTTCTCTGCGACGCGGCGCGCTTCACACTCGCCTCATCAATATTATGCGTCGTAAAGCCCGCCTCACTGCTTATGCCGTTTGTGCCCAAAAAGCATTTTGTGAAATTGTAATGACTTATGCTTTCCACACATTTGACGCCCACAAGCGCCTCGGTCGTCGCTTTTACCTCGCCGCCCGTCAGATATACTTTAAAGCCTCTGCGAGCCAGAAGATAGGCGTGATTGAAAGCATTTGTAACAAACGTCCCATCCTTTTGGGTGATGTGCGCTATCATTTTTTCGGTCGTTGTTCCCGCGTCGATAAAGACAAAATCATTTTTGATGATTGCGGACGCGGCATACCGTGCGATAAGCTCCTTTGCAGAAGAATTGAGCTTCATCTTCTCCTGAACGTTCGGCTCCGCCAGCATGATGCCGCTTTCGATTGCCACTGCGCCGCCGTGCACCTTTTTGAGTTTGCCCTCTTTTGCAAGCGAGGCTAAGTCCCGGCGTATTGTTGACTCTGATGCGTCTGTTATTTCCGTAAGCTCGGCAACCGAAACCGAATGGTTTACGGCAAGCAAAGACAATATCTTATTTTGTCGGTCTTCTGTCAGCATTTTACAGCTCCTTGGCTTTTTTTGAATGATTATTACCGTTTCTGACTGTATAATAGCATATATTTTTCACTTTGTCAAGCATTTTCGGTCAAATTCTTTCAAAAAGATTCAACTTTTTAGGAAAAATCTTCATTTTCAGTCATTTTATGTCATATGCAGGCAGCTAAACGGCAAAAAAATAAAAGCCGAAAACTTTTCCGGGCGAAAATCCTACATTATTTAAAAATAGACATCCCCTCATATTGGCAAAACAAAAAGCCCGGATTTAATTCCGAGCTTTTTGTTTTGTCCGCTGTTTACAATGAATGTAAATCTTTTTTGCCGCATGACAAGGATGAAGCAAAGACGGACAGATTTGTCTTGGTGACCCGTACGGGAATCGAACCCATGTTACAGCCGTGAAAGGGCCGTGTCTT
>JBJFAQ010000167.1:0-16006 GCA_051887995.1 Eubacteriales bacterium | reverse complement strand
ATGAAGTTGGCGTCAAGCATATTTTTGCTTTTTTTGAGAAGTGCAATACGGCAAGCCTCAATTCCGTCGCAGGAACAGGGCTTCAACTCAAAATCGGTAATCCCCTGCTCCTTCAGTCCCTCTGCAACGGCATCTGCAAGTCCGCCGCAGCGTGCAAAAATACGTCCGAAATAAGATGCGTTGTCAAGCACGCCCTCGTCAAGCGTCGTTATGTCAATGTCGCGGCTGTCAAACAGCGCCTGAAGCTCTTCAAAGGTTATTGCCGCGTCAACATATGGCTTTACGCTCTCCTTTTGAACCTCGGCCTTTTTCGCCGTACACGGACCAATAAATACAATCTTTGAATCCGGTGTGGTTTCCTTTATATACTTTGAAATCGTTGCCATCGGAGAAAGGTTGTGCGAAACGAACGGAAGAAGATCCGGGAAATTCTTTCCTATGTAATCGACAAACGCAGGACAGCAGGAGCTGGTAAGGAAGCCTTTTTCCGCAAGCTCTTTCGACTCCGCCTGCGCCACCATATCGGCTCCGAGCGCCGCCTCAACTACCGTATGGAATCCAAGCACCTTAAGTCCGGTGATGACCTGACCGAGATTAGCGTAGGTAAACTGGCTGGAAATAGACGGAGCGACAACGGCGTACATCTTATATTTTTCATTGTTCTCGCTCTTTTTAATCATGTCGATAACGTTGAGCAGGAAAGATTTATCCGTTATTGCCCCGAACGGGCACTGATACACGCACGCGCCGCAGGCAATGCATTTGTCTTTGTCGATTGTCGCCGCTTTATCTTCATTCATTGATATTGCTTTGACCTTGCATGCGTTCTGACAGGGGCGCTTATGGCTGACAATGGCAAAGTAGGGGCACACTTTTGCGCATGCGCCGCATTCCTTGCATTTTGACTTGTCAATGTGCGCCACATGATTATGGTCAAATGAAATTGCTCCGAAGCGGCAGGCATCCTCACATCTGTGTGCAAGGCAACCGCGACAGGCGTTTGTTACCTCATATCCGCCCACAGGACACTCATCGCACGCAATATCTATGACCTCGATAACATTCGGGTTCTGTTTGTCTCCGCCCATGGCAATCTTGATTCGTTCCGTCACAATTGCGCGCTCCTTGTATACGCAGCACCGCATTGTAGGCGTTTTTCCGGGAATGATTGTCTTGGGTATATCTATGGCGCTTTCGGGAAGCCTGTCTGCCCACGCCTCCCTCGCGACCTCACGCAGCACCTTATATTTAAGATACTGAACTTTTGTATCGAATTTTTTCATGACGCGTCCTTTCCTTAAAAATAGCTGACCTTTATCCGTTTTCCCATTTTTTTAAGGCACGCGGACAGCTCCTCCACCAGATTCATTTTGATGTTGAAATTGATTGGAAGCTCAGGGTTCTGATGCGCAGGATTTATGGCTCTGCCGACATAAAAGTTTATATCGGTAGCCTCTTCAAACAGCATGCGGCTTATAAGCGATGCGCCGTCGTGCTTGAAGCTCCACTGCTCATAGCTTTCGTTGTCCTTCAGATAGTCCTTTGCGTATTCCAGCACCTTATTTATGGTGATAACGCCCTCCGTAACGAGATCGACGCCTTCGATTTCCGCAATCGGCGGCACGTCGCTTCTCTCAAACTTCAGGCTGGTTTTGACCTGTTTTCCGAGGTATTTTGCCGCAATGGAGGACGTTGTTCCGCCACACACAATGTGTTTGCCCTCTTTCGAGAAAAACAGAGACATCATACGGTTGCAGTCGTCGCGGTTTGACGGAGGGCCGAACAGAATGTTCATCGGCTGGCGACGGCGCACCTTGATGACGCACGCCGTGGCGTCGTCGCCCGGCTTTCCGCCGTACAGCCTGTTACATTCGTCAACGAGCATGGTTGAAAGCGTTTTTGCCGTATATCCGCCGGCAGACGCGGCTTCCATATATCCGATAATGTCCTCGCGCTTCCAGCCGAAATTATATGACCGTCCGAGACCTGCATGAGGGCATCCGTCGCTCATCGCTATGATAACGTCTCCCTCGCATAGCTTTATCACCGATTTATAAATCTTCTTGCCGTCAATATTCATTTCCGTCTTCGGATAATCAAAATTAACGCCGTTCCGTATCATGATGACCTGCGGATTATCGTACTGGATAATTTCAGCGTCGCTGTTGTTTATCAGGTGAATTATGGTAAATGTCGAATATGCCACCCCGCGCACCGAGCAAATCGGAAGCGTGGCCGCTATTGTTTCAACACAATCCTCGAGCGAAAGCCCGGACGCCATCATCGTAGATATTATTTTTGATGTCAAAGTAGAAAGAATACTTGCTTTGACTCCGCTGCCGAGCCCGTCGGCAAGCACAATCACGGAAGAATCCTCTCCTTGGTCAACAATGTCCACATGGTCGCCGCAGAGCTGCTCCCCCTCATGATTTATGCTTTTATAGCCGATATCTGCACACAGATCATTCATCTGAAATCGACTCCTTTAGTTTTGTCAGCGCAATTTTTGTCTCTGCCGCGGTTTCGCCGAGCAAAGACGCAATCTCCTGAACAATGCGCATCTGTTTATCCACTACCTTATCGGCGATTTCCACTGTCTGCTTGCTTATCGTTTCCTTTTTCATACGTTCGTTTTCCTCGTCGGTGACGTCGCGTATGATGCATATAAGCAAATGATAATCCTTGTCATAAAGCACGGTCTGCTCCACGTATTTTGCATATTCGGCAAGGTATACGCGTCTGTCTCGAATCGTCTGCTTCGTCTCAAGCACGTCAATGAAAATTTTCGGGTCGAGTATACGGACAACCTGATCGCCGAGGACATCGGACGCAGCGCGTATATTCATTATTTTCCGCGCCGCCGTGTTTATCTGCTGCACTTCCAGCTTTTCGTTAAGCACGATAAGCCCGTTCGGAGTGTTGTTTACAATGCTGTCCGAAAAGCTCTCCGCCTTCTCCTTAAGATACGGCAGGCACATGGATATTTCTGCTTTACCCTGATAAATGGCAATGGCCTTTGCGCGGCAGGTATCATAGCCGCAAGAGCCGCAGTTCAGCTCGTCCTCGGGTTTTGTCTTTCCCATTTGACGAAGAATATCTCTTATCTCGGCTTCCGTCGGCTCAGACCCACGAAGCTCAATCGGAATAAAGTGTTTCTTTATCTCCAGTGCCTCCGGCTGCTCAACGGGAAAATCCATCTTTCCTGCAAAGCTTGCCACAGCCATATAATCCTTGACCGGCGAACGGTGATATTTTTCCATAACGGGTCCGCCGACACAGCTTCCGACACACGCCGACATCTCTATAAAGCAATTATGGATTTTTCCGCTTTCAATGTCTCGCAGTGCCGCAATGCAGTTTTCAACGCCGTCAATGGCAAGATATGTATACCCCGGCGCATCCTGAACCATTGTTTTCAGAATTCCGCCTACGGTCGGGAAAAATCTTGCTCTGCTCTCTTCGGAAAAGTCCTTTTCCTTATCAAGCGTAATGTTCTCTTCCCTAAGCCAGTTTGTCAGGTCTTCAAAGGTCAGAACCGCATCCGCAATCCCGCCGTAATACTCCGCCTCGTCCTTTTTTGCGACGCACGGACCAATAAAGACGGTTTTTGCGTTCGGATAGCGCTTTTTTATATCGGTGCAGTGAGCCTGCATAGGAGACATGACATCGGCAAGATAAGGAAGCTCATTCGGAAAATACTTCTGTATGAGCAGATTCACGGAATGACAGCAGGAAGAAATGACTATATCGCGTCCCTCGGTCGCAAGAATACGCTCGTACTCGCGCTTGACAATGGTTGCACCCACCGCGGTTTCTTCCACACCCGCAAAGCCGAGCGACGTGAGCGCTTTTCTCATTGCGCCGATTCCCACTCCGTCATAATTTGCGACAAATGAAGGCGCAAGGCTGACGTATACCGGGTCTCCCGATTGAATCATGACCTTTACCTTTTCCGTCTCACTTGTGATTTCCTTTGCATTCTGCGGACAGACAACAAAGCATTGCCCGCAGAGAATACATTCATTGCCGATAATATGTGCCTGATTCCCGGAAAAACGAATTGATTTGACGGGACAGTGCCGGATACACTTATAGCAGTTTTTACAGTTGGACTTTTTCAGTGTCAGGCAATTTGCCATATGTATCAGTTCCTTTCCCTTTCTACTTCTTTCATGATTCTTTCATTCCAGAACTCATAAAAGTTTTCTTTTGTTATTCCGGTGTATATTTCGTCGTTCACCGACACCGTAACGCCGATTCTGTTGCATTTACCGGTGCAGAAGCTGCCGGAGAGAAGCACCTCATCCTCAAGACGATTCATCTTCACCGCGTTTTCCAGCAGCTCTACGATTTCCGGGGCTCCCTTGAGATGGCAGGAGCTGCCGACGCAAACTTCTACATATACCATAGCTTAAAGCCTTGCTAAAACTTCTTTATCAAAGAAGTCTTTCACATTTTCGGGAGAAACCGAGTGAAAAGCGTCGTCCACGGTTACGCAGACGCCCTTCTGGCATTTTCCCATGCAGAAAGTGCCTCCAAGCTCGACCTTTTCCTTAAGGTCGTTTTCCGCAATCAGGTACTGAAGCTGTTCAACTACTTGACGTGAGCCCTTGATATGGCAGGAGCTGCCGATACATACTGTAATTTTCATTTAAGTATCCTCCGTTTATTCGTAATCGACAACGTCAACCCATGAAAGCAGGAACTGGCGTTCTTTTTCGTTGCCCTTGACAGACTGTGAGGCCGCGACAATGGGCATCCATTTCTGAACATACTGCTTTGCCGTGTCGCTCTTTTGGCAGAACAGGTCAAGATAAGCCTTTGCTCCGTCAATATCGCCGTTAAGCCAAAACAGAAGATATGTTCTTGCCACATCGGCGGACGCATTTCCCTGTGTTGCGTGAGACCAGTCGAGAATATAGGGCTTGCCGTCAGAAGTGATGATTATGTTTGAGGGGTTGAAGTCACCATGGCAAACCTTGTTGTGCTTCGGCATGCCCTCAAGGCGCGTATGCAAGTCATACCTTGTTGTCGCGTCAAGCTCCGCCTCGCTGATTTTGCGGTTCATCTTGTCCTTGAGCTTTGTAAGAAGCGGGCAGGTGCGGCTGTGCACCTCCATCTGGAGGTCAACAAAGAGATTAAGATACTCGTCTTTCTTATCCGGATTCTCGGACATGAGCTGAGCGAGCGTTTTGCCCTCGATATAATCTGATACAATAGCCCACTTGCCGTTAATTGTCATAACTTCTCTTATTTTGGGTATCGCAAGTCCGGTTTCTTCGATTCTTGCCTGATTCAGCGCTTCATTAAGCACATCCGCCTTTGAATAATCGGCGTCAAACACCTTGATGCAATTATCACCGTCGCGGTAAACGGTTTTATTGTTTCTGACCGCAATAACTCTGTCGAGATTCATAGCCTTTCCTCCTTACATTTTCTTGCCGTTACGGGCTTTTACATATGCTTTCTTCACATTGTCGGCATCTGCGCTTTTTACGCCGCTTGCAGCGGACGGAACCTTCTTCTCGGTAAATGTTCTGCCGTAATATGCGTTAAGATACATCTGCTTTATCTCGCTCATCAGCGGATAACGGGGGTTTGCTCCAGTGCACTGGTCGTCAAACGCCTGCTCTGTCATTTCGTCAAGGCGTGCGAGGAAGTCAGCCTCATCCGGAACGTAATCGCGGATTGTGGGCTTGATTCCGACCTTTTCCTTCAGTTTGTCAATGGCTTTGATAAGGTTTTCGAGCTTTTCTTCATCGTCCTTTCCGCCAAGTCCGAGATAATCTGCAACCTCTGCATAGCGCTCAAGCGTGTGAGGATGGTCGTACTGAGAGAACGTACCCATCTTTTCGGGAACCTCGCATGCGTTGAAGCGAAGCACCTCGTCTATCATCAGCGCGTTTGCAACGCCGTGAGGCAGGTGGTGGAAAGCGCCGAGCTTATGCGCCATTGAGTGGCAGACTCCGAGGAAGGCATTTGCAAATGCCATACCTGCCATAGTTGCCGCGTTTGCCATCTTTTCGCGCGCTTCAACATCGTTCTGACCGTCATCGTAAGCGCGGGGCAGATATTTGAATATCATTTTGAGTGCGCGGAGCGCGAGGCCGTCTGTATAATCGGTTGCGAGCATTGCCGCATATGCTTCAAGCGCATGTGTTACGGCGTCGATACCCGATGCGGCGGTAAGCCCCTTGGGCGCTGACATATGGAAATCGGTATCAATAATTGCCATCTTGGGAAGCAGCTCATAGTCGGCAAGCGGATACTTAACACCGGTCTTTTCATCGGTGATAACCGCAAAAGGCGTAACCTCAGAACCTGTTCCGGCAGATGTCGGAATAGCGATAAAGTATGCCTTTTCGCCCATTTTCGGGAAGGTATAAACGCGCTTGCGTATATCCATAAAGCGCATCGCCATATCCATAAAGTCAACTTCCGGATGCTCATACATTACCCACATGATTTTACCTGCGTCCATTGCGGAACCGCCTCCGAGGGCAATGATGCAGTCGGGCTCAAACGCCTTCATCTGCTCTGCGCCTGCTTTTGCGCATGCAAGAGTCGGGTCGGGAGCAACGTCAAAGAATGTGGTGTGCTGGATTCCCATTTCATCGAGTTTATCCGTAATCGGTTTCGTATATCCGCCGTGGTACAGGAAGCTATCGGTTACAATGAACGCCTTCTTCTTGCCCATTACGGTCTTGAGCTCATTGAGAGCGACCGGCAGGCAGCCTCTCTTCATGTATATCTTTTCAGGAGCGCGGAACCAAAGCATATTTTCTCTCCTCTCTGCTACCGTCTTTATATTGATAAGGTGTTTAACTCCTACATTTTCAGAAACACTGTTGCCGCCCCACGAGCCGCAACCGAGTGTCAGCGACGGAGCAAGCTTGAAGTTGTAAAGGTCACCGATACCGCCCTGAGAAGAGGGTGTGTTTACAAGAATACGGCAGGTCTTCATGCGCTCGGCAAATTCGTCGAGCTTTGCCTTTTCGGTAACGGCGTTAAGATAAATGGACGAGGTATGTCCGTATCCGCCGTCGGCAATGAGGTGCTCAGCCTTTGAGAATGCGTCCTCTATATCCTTTGCACGGTACATTGCAAGTACGGGAGAGAGCTTTTCATGCGCAAATTCTTCGGAAAGCTCTACGCTTTCAACTTCGCCAATCAGAATTTTTGTTCCCTCAGGTACGTCAACTCCTGCAAGCGCCGCAATAGTATGCGCCTTCTGACCGACGATCTTTGCGTTGAGCGCGCCGTTGATGATAATGGTCTTTCTGACCTTCTCGATTTCCTCATCGTTAAGGAAGTAGCAGCCGCGGTTTGCAAATTCGGTCTTTACCGCGTCATATACGCCGTCAAGAACGATTACTGACTGCTCAGATGCGCAAATCATGCCGTTATCAAACGTTTTTGAATGAATAATTGAGCTTACGGCAAGCACAATATCCGCCGTGTCGTCAATAATTGCGGGCGTATTGCCTGCGCCAACTCCGAGTGCGGGCTTTCCGCTGGAATATGCGGCTTTTACCATTCCGGGACCGCCTGTTGCGAGGATTATGTCCGCTTCTTTCATGACGGTATTTGTCATTTCGAGAGAAGGAACGTCAATCCAGCCGATGATTCCCTCCGGAGCGCCTGCCGCAACGGCAGCTTCAAGAACGACCTTCGCTGCTGCGATTGTCGATTTCTTTGCTCTCGGGTGAGGGCTGATGATGATACCGTTTCTGGTCTTCAGTGCCAGAAGAGTTTTGAAAATTGCGGTGGAGGTGGGGTTTGTTGTCGGGATAACCGCCGCAACAAGTCCTATCGGCTCGGCAATCTTCTTTGTTCCGTAAGCCTTGTCTTCTTCGATAACTCCACAGGTCTTTGTGTCTTTGTAGGCGTTGTATATATATTCCGCGGCATAGTGGTTCTTTATGACCTTATCCTCCACTATACCCATGCCTGTTTCTTCAACAGCCTGCTTTGCAAGCGGGATTCTCGCTTTGTTTGCCGCTGAAGACGCCGCAAAGAAAATCTTATCGACCTGTTCCTGAGTAAAAGAAGCATACTGCCTCTGTGCGGCTCTTACTCGGTCAATCGCCTCTGTCAGTTTTTCGACGCTGTCCACAATCGGGTAGTTCTTTTCTTCCATGATAAACACTCCTCTTTATGTTGATTTTTTTAGCTGTGTTGTTGCTTGAGATACCCTGACAGAACCGCAAGCGATGACGCCATGTTTTCGTTTCTGACAAGAATATTCTCAGGGACGCGAAGCCGTCTGCCGGAAAAATTCCAGATGGCAAGAATCTCGTTTTTTACCATCATGTCACAAATCTCCTCGGCGGCGTTTTCCGGAACGGTAATAATTCCTATCTTCGGTTTTTCTTTTTTGCAGTATTCCGAAAATTCCGAGAGAGGAAGCACCGATTTTCCGCCGTCTGTTGTGCCGGTCTTTGCCTTGTCGCAGTCAAATGCCGCCGAAATACGCAGGCCGTATTCGTCAAAGCCGTCATAGTCGAGCAGTGCCCTGCCGAGCTTTCCCGCTCCGACGAGAACCGCGCCTTTTTCCGCCCTGCAGCTTAGATATTCTTCAAGCTGTCGGACAAGCTCCTCCGTAAAGTAGCCTATCTTCGGTCTGCCTGCGCCGCTGACAAGTCCGAGGTCTTTTCGGACCTGAACCTCGCCGAGATTCAGCGCACGCGCAATCGCGGTGGCAGATACTGTTTTTCCGAGGTTTTGACCTTCGGATTTAAGATATTGCAGATAGAGCGGCAGCCGCTCAAGCACATTTTTTGAAACTGTGTTCTGCTTCATTATATCACCTCCCGTAATGCAATATCTTTCTTTGATAATATTTTATCATTCTTTTTTTGATTTTGCAATAACAAAAAGTGAATATCGATATATATTTACCGATATATTGCAAAAAAGCCCGCAATTACGGGCTTTTTAATCAAATATATTTACGTTTTGACGCGCACAGCTCCGTGATAAACGTTTTATCAAGGTCTGTCAGATGATAGTCTTTTCGATGAATAAGAATATCTTTGTATTTTTTCTCATTGTCCGCGCACTTGCGCTGAACAAGTCCGAAACGGCAGAGAAGCTCGTCCGGAACGGACGAAACCCACATAAACGCCTCTGTATTGGCAGAAAGCACATCAAATTGACTTGCCCGCTCGAACACGAATATGCGGCGGTCGGTGTCGTTCGGCAGTTCTTCCTTGCGCACCTCGGAAAGAGGAAGAGACGGGACGAACGGGTCGGCATGCGCGATTTCAATATACGGGCTGAGATCTGCGTACCGCACCTCCTCCTTTTCTGCCAGAGGATGATTTTTATTCATGAGAAGCACATAATTAAACTCAGTAACAAGCTCGCCGCAAAGCCCCTTTTCTTCAAGCATTTCTCTGAAATAGCGGTCATGTCTCTCGGCAAAGCGAATGATTCCGAGGTTGAAATCGGCGTTCAGAATATTGTTGATTGCGCGGAGGGCATTTGTTTCTTTATAAAAAATCTCAATCGGAACATTTTTCGGCAGTTTGTTTGAAAACTGGGCAAAGGCATGGGCAATATAGCTGGCTCTCGGAACGGAAATCGAAAATTTCTTCTTTCGGCTTTCTCCGTTCTTAAAAATTTCCTCAACCTCGTCAATCTGCGAAAGGATATTGCGGGCGTACTGCATGAGCCGCTCGCCGTCCGGTGTGAGCGTCATGCCTTTGGATGTACGGTCAAAAATAGTAATTCCGAGAGACGCTTCAAGCTCCTTTACTGCGCGGCTGACATTCGGCTGAGCCACGTAGAGAGCGTCTGCAGCTTTACTTATTGAACCGGTTCTGGCGACCTCCACGGCATATTTAAGATATAAAATATTCATATTGTTGTCCTCCCTGCCCGTTTATCAGCCATTTTGCAGACAGTCATTTTACGTTTTTTTACCACCTGCATTATACCACTTTTTTAGCTGTATTACAATACAAATAATTATAAAAAGTCATAAAAAAACAAATGCAAAGTGAAACAGGCTCATAAAAAGGACATGAACGAAAGGCCTTTACTTCTCATATGATAAAAATGAAGTCAAGTAAAGGAGAAAAGCAATGTACAGAAGAAAAACCGAGCAAAATGCGCAAAGGCTCCATGATTATGGTCCGAGGCCTTTCGTTTTTAACATTGACAGGCTTTCCGAATACAACAAAAACTACCGTACAGCCATATGGACAGGCGACCATCTTCAGGTCACTCTTATGAGCATACCGGTCGGCGGCGACATCGGACTTGAAATACACCCCGATACCGACCAGTTTATCCGCATAGAATCCGGGCGCGGGCTTGCAGAAATGGGAAACGCAGCAAACAAATTAAGTCAAAGGAAGCAGGTCGGCGGAAACGATGCGGTAATTGTTCCTGCGGGGACATGGCACAATATTACAAACATCGGACGCGTTCCGCTTAAGCTATATTCGGTATACGCCCCTCCGAAGCACCCATACGGAACGATTCATGAGACAAAAGAAATCGCAGAAGCAGAGGAAAACTGACTGTTTTCACGAATTTGACCGATAAAAGGCACGACTGACACTTTTTAATCACAATACAGCCTCACATAAAAAAGAAAGCCTTGCATTGCAAGGCTTTCCGCGTTACTGACATTCCCTTTGAAAAATAAAAACAGTGCAATTTTACACAAAATTCACAGCCGCTTTTTCTTTGCAGGCACAGGCGCAAAGAAAAAGCTTGGCAAAAAGAAAGCGCCGAAAGGGGTTTCGCCCACGGCGGTGGGCGACCGAGGCTCCGCGCCCCGGACGGCGCCGCCTTTTATAAAAGGCGGGCGAAAATTTTTCTATGCCGAGATATTTATCGGTAGTCTGAGAAAGCCTTGCATTACAAGGCTTTCTTTTTCATTTTCCTTTAAGTTCAAGCGTTCTTCTATATGATGCTTTTACCGCGTCTCCGACAACGGTGTCAAAACCGTTCTTTCTCAAAGAGTCAATTCCCTCTATTGTAGTACCCTTCGGACTGCAAACATTCCGTATAAGCTCGTCAGTTTCCTTGCCGCTCTGCTCTATCATTGCCGCCGCGCCCTCGAGCGTCTTTGCGGCGTACAAAATTGCGCGCGCCTTGTCAAGTCCGCATTCGGAAGCCGCATTTACAATTGCCTCGGCAAAAGCGTAAACAAATGCAGGGCCGCAACCGGATACAACGCTTGCGGCATCAATTTTCTCTTCGTCTATTTCGTCGAGAAAACCGATGTCCTCAAACATGGAAACAAATTCCGCCTTGTCATTGGCGCTTACGTGCTCGCCTGCGCAATAAAGCACCACGCCCTTACCGAGCGAGCAAGGCGTATTCGGCATTATACGAATTATCGGGAACTCTCCTCCGAGAAAGCCCTCAAGCGTTGATATCTCCATTCCGGCAGCCATTGTCACGATAACTGCGTCCTTGTTTGCCGAAAGCTCCCCGACAATTCCCGATACGACTTTTTCCATCGCCTGCGGCTTTACCGCAAGGAAAACGAACTTGGAATTTGCCGCCACTCCTTTATCATCAAGGCTTGAAGCCCCTGCCGAAAGAAATTTTTCAATTTTTTCCGGGTGCTTTTCACACACACAGCAATTTTCAGCTCCGATACTGCGCACAGCGGCTCCGAGCAGTGCGCCGCCCATATTGCCGCAGCCTATAAATCCCGCTTTATATTTCATTTTTTCTCCTATCTTATCTGACCGTTTCCGCGGACGATATATTTATATGTTGTAAGCTCATTTACCCCCATAGGACCTCTTGCGTGCAGTTTCTGGGTAGATATCCCGATTTCCGCGCCGCATCCAAACTCACCGCCGTCGGTAAATCGAGTTGATGCGTTGACGTATACCGCGGCGCTGTCGACAGAAGATGTGAAAAGCACGGCATTTTTCTCGGACTCTGTTATTATCGCGTCGCTGTGGTGGGTTGAGTGTTTTGCAATGTGCTCTATTGCCTCATTTACGTCCCGAACGACCTTGACAGCAAGAATATAATCAAGAAATTCCGTGTCAAAATCGGTTTCCGAGGCGGCAGTACCGCTTATAATGCCTGCCGCGGTCGGGCAAAGACGCAGTTCAACAGGCGTTTTTTCTTTTTTTATTCGTTCATCTACAAGATGAACTTTAAGCCGCGGAAGAAATTTTTCCGCTGTTTTTTCGTGCACAAGGCACACTTCTTCAGCATTGCAGACCGACGGACGGCTGGTTTTTGCGTTTTCTATAATATCAAGCGCCATTTCGATGTCGGCTGATTCATCGACAAAAACATGGCATATTCCGGTCCCCGTCTCAATGCACGGAACGGTTGCGTTCTCAACGCACGCGCGTATCAGACCTGCTCCGCCGCGCGGGATAAGCAAATCAACGTATTTATTTGCGGTCATCAGCTCGCGCGCCCCTTCTCTTGAGCGGTCATCGACCATATTTACAAGGTCTTCGGGCAGTCCCGCGGCACGAAGTCCGTTTTTAATTGCCAAAACAATGGCGGAGCACGAATTAAAGCTCTCTTTTCCGCCTCTCAGCACACAGACGTTGCCGCTTTTCAGCGTAAGCGCGGCGGTATCCGCCGCAACGTTCGGTCTGCTCTCAAATATGACGGCAACCACACCGAAAGGTACAGACACCTTTGATATTTGAAGCCCGTTATCCCGCGTTTTACTGTCAAGCACTCTCCCGACAGGGTCAGGCAGCATAGCAACCGCTCTCATTCCGGCTGCCATTGACGAAATCCGCTCTTTTGTCAGAAGAAGGCGGTCAATCATTGCCCCGCTCAGGTGCGCCGCGGCCTCAACGTCCTTTTTGTTTGCGGAAAGGATATTATCCGCATTTTCCTCAATGCTATTTGCCGCGTTCATAAGCGCTCTGTTTTTTTCTTCACTTGTAAGCGCCGCGGCAAGCGTAACGCATTTTTTTGCTCGCTCCAGTATCGGAAAAATCATTTTTTCACCGCCTTAAATCTTGTTCCGACGCTCTTGCCGTCAAACACATCGTAAAGAAGCGACGGGTCTTTTCCGTTCATGATGACCATTTCGCACCCTGCTCCGGTACATATTGAGGCAGCCTCCAGCTTTGTTTTCATTCCTCCTGTGCCGAGAGGAGAGCCTGCGCCCTCTCCGAGCGAAATGGTTTCAGGGGTAAGCTCCTCAACATATTCAATCAGATGAGCCGATGAATCCGTGTGAGGGTCTGCGGTGTAAAGCCCGTCGATATCCGAAAGTATTATCAGAAGGTCTGCGTGTACGCTCTTTGCAACATATGCGGAAAGCGTGTCGTTGTCTCCGACCTTTATTTCGTCCGTCGCAACCGTGTCGTTTTCGTTGATTATCGGAAGCGCACCGACCTCAAGGAGTTTTTCAAGCGTATTCACAAAATTCGCATGCCTGTCCTCATGAGAAAAATCATCTCCGGTTATGAGTATCTGGGCTATCGTGTGATTGTACTCAGAAAACATCTTATCATATGTATACATCAGCTCGCACTGCCCCACAGCCGCCGCGGCCTGCTTTGTCGGAATGTCCTCGGGCTTTGCTTTGAGCGACAGTTTCCCGACGCCCATGCCGATTGCGCCCGAACTTACCATGATAATTTCGTTGCCCATATTTTTGAGGTCGCTCAGTATTTTGCACAGATTTTCCGTGCACCTGACATTAAGACAGCCCGAAGGATGCGTCAGCGTTGAAGTCCCGATTTTAATTACTGCTCTCATTATTTTTACCTTTATATGCCGTTAGATTTTTTCAGTAAAATTATACCAAAAATGCCTTGTCTTGTCAATATGACAGGGAGATAAAAGCGCATGCTTAAAATGCGTTCAGTCTCCAATTCCGCAGATATACTTCTTCGGAGAAACGCCGTATTTTGCCTTGAAACGTCTTGAAAAATCGTATGGTGAATCAAATCCCACGGTCTCTGCTATCTCCTCAATTCGCCGATTGCTGTTTTTGAGCAAATTACACGCAACCTCCATCTGAATCCTGTTTTTATACTGTATCGGGGATTCCCCAAGCTCCTCGTCAAAGAGGCGGCGAAGCTGAGATTCGCTCATGAAACAAATTTCCGCAAGCTCTTTTACATATATTTTTCGGTTGTAATTTTCCTTAATAAATTTCACCGCCGGAGAAATTCGCTCACTACCGAAGGACATGCGTTCTTTGCCCTCTTCCGAGAGAAAAAGCGATATTACACGGCAAATTCCGGCGCAAATCTCAAAAAAAGCGGCACTTGTGCCTTCCGTCTGAGCACGGATTATCCGGGAAAAGCATTGCTCCGCACTTTCAGGACAGCTCTGAAACGCAATGCACGGAAAGGCGTCATGGAAAATCGGCGTATCGCTCCCATGCGTGCAAATATCAAATTCAAACTGCTTGCATACCGTTTCCTCTCCCGAAAGAATCTCATATTCATAGGACGCTCCTTTCGGCAGGAATACCACACTGCCGCTTGAGGCGACAAAATCGCTGTTTTTGAAACGGTAAAGATATTCTCCGCGCTCTATAAGCAGAAAAGACGATGACTTTCGGGCGGTTATTTTGTTCTTTCGTATTTTCGGGCGATACTCCATCGCTGATTTGAAAGTCACCTTCATATCTGTCTCATGAATTTGCTCAAAAGGCAAAGCAATCACCTCCCAAAGAGCAATTATAGCCGTACATATGTCTGTTTGTCAATGCTTTTTGCGCGAATTTGTCATTTTTTTGCGCATTAAAAACATTTTATTGCCAAGGTATAATGTGTTATAATGAATCACCGAAAAGACCGTGATACGGACTTTATTTCGCACCTCTCAGAAAAAATAAGGAGAAAACATTATGCTCAAAAAAATAGGACATCTCAAAACATACCCTTCGAGTGAAATCGAAGAATCCCGCGTAAGTATCGGGTTTGAATGTGTGGACCGTGACCTTATAAAACCCGAAAAATGCTATGACCTGCTCGGCAAAAGCGGAATAAAGTACGCAAGATGCCAGACAGGCTGGGCAAAAACAGAAAAAATCAAAGGCAAATATGATTTTGCATGGCTTGACGACATGGTGGATAATCTGCTTTCGCGCGGCATTCGTCCGTGGCTCAGTATCGGCTACGGAAATCCTCTTTATATGCCCGACGTATCAAATCCTACGGCAGTCGGCTGTGTTCCCCTTTATTACGGAGAAGAAGCAACAGAGGCATGGAAGCAATTTGCTCGTGCCGTTGCCGAAAGATACCGCGGAAAAGTGACGCATTATGAAATATGGAACGAGCCGGATTTGGCACATTTCTGGTATCCTGAAAAGCCGGACGCAAAGGCATATGCCATGCTCGTATCAATGACGGGAGAAATAATCCGTGGAGAAGATCCCGATGCCCGCATTGGCTCTGTCATCTCCTCCATTAAATTTCCTTATATTGAAAAAATGCTTGAATATCTGCACCCGGGAGATATTGATTTTCATTGCTTTCATACTTATCGTGTCAGAGCCGAGGAAAACACCGCGGAGGAAGTGCGTTTGATGAGAAAAATGTTCGACGAACGCGGCTTTTCACAGGTTGAATTCTGGATGGGAGAGGGCGGCAGAGCCTCGCACTTTCCGGAGAATTACTGGCTACCCGGTCAGAGTAGCGAGCATCAGCAGGCGGTCTGGCAACTGCGCCGTTTTCTTTGCGACATTGAATGCAAGGTCACAAAGACTTCTTATTTTCAGATTGCCGACATGATGGAACGACCGTATCAGACGGCAAAAGTAACTCGTAAAGAGCCTGCGCGTCAAGGCATACTTAACGGTCTTACCTACACTCCGAAAAAATCGTATGAGACGATTTCTCGGCTTGCCACGGTACTCTCGGGAGATATTTTGCCGTCGGACGCCTTCTTTATAGGTTATATAGCCGAAAACACTCTTGAATCTCTCTCGAAAAAACTGATTTGCGCGCTAAGAAACGGCTCTCCGCTCTTTTTCTACTGGCTTCCCTCCGAAATCGAGGAGGAACGCGGAATATGCGGGAAAATCGACCTT
>JBJFAQ010000166.1:0-3545 GCA_051887995.1 Eubacteriales bacterium | reverse complement strand
TGAAAATAGGGTTGTTTTTCCGCTTTTTGGTGATAGAATTACTTATAGAAGTAAAATATCCGCATACAAAAAAGGAGAAATAACATGGAAGCACTCGACAGAAAAAAGGTTCTCAAATCCTTTCTCGACCACGCAGACGAGCTTGACGCAAGAAACAAAGAGGGAATCGAAAAGTACAGAAAAGACGATTTCACGCTGAAGTTTTCCCGTCCGGGAAACAAAAAACTGGTGCTGAGGCAAACCGGGCACGACTTTTATTTCGGTTCGACCGCTTTTATGATCGGCAGCTTTGAGGTACCGGAAAAGGAAACAAAATTCAAAGAATATTTCGGGCATCTTTTCAATCAGGCGGTCGTACCGCTCTACTGGAAGGATCTCGAGCCGACCGAGGGGCACCTGCGCTTTTCAGCCGACAGCGAACATATCTACCGTCGTCCTCCCGTTGACATGGTGCTTAATTTCTGTAAGGAAAGCGGAATCGAGCCAAAGGGTCACTGCCTTACATGGGCGCACTCAAACCCCGACTGGCTCGAAAAGTACACTCCCGAGCAGAGAAAAGGCATACTTGAGCGCCGCTTCAGACAGATTTCCGAAGCGTACGGCGACAAGATACCGTCCTTTGACATCGTAAACGAGGCAGCGAGCAACTATAACAAGGGGCGCAAGGTACTCTTTGAAGAATTTGACGAGTACGCACTCATGCTCGGCGAAAAGTATTTTGCAAAAAACAGAAAAATATTGAACGAAACAAACGCGGCCATCTGGCGCGACTTTTCGACCGAAGGAAAATACATGGCTTTCCGTATGCAGCTCGAAGAATTTGTAAAGAAGCAGCTTCCGTTCGATGAAATCGGACTTCAGTACCACATTTTCCGCAAGCCGCAGGATATTGCGGACGGAAACCGTGAGTTCCTTGACGCGGAAAACATGATAGACATTCTCGACACCTTTGACGCATACGGATTCCCGATGCACATTTCCGAAATTACTATTCCCGCGTACAGCGGCAGAATACCGGAAAACGAGGCGCTCCAGGCTGAGCTTACCGAAATTCTCTACAAAACATGGTTTGCAACACGCAACATGAAGAGCATAATCTGGTGGAACATGGTGGACGGCTACGCGGCATACGCTCCTCTCGGCACAGAGCAGGGCGAAAACCAGTACGCAGGCGGTCTTATCCATTTTGACATGACGCCGAAGCCCGCGTATGAGACGCTTGACAGGCTCATCAACCGCGAGTGGAAGACAAACATTGAAACGAAAGCAGACGGCGACACGTTCACCTTCCGCGGCTTCTGCGGCACATATGAAGCGACAGTCGAGGACGAGAGCGGAAAGCATACCTTTACCGTTCACCTCGGACACGATGAAAAGAGCGCGGTGCTTTAAAAATCCGCTTCGCTTTTCCGCACTATAAACATGCTCTGCTCTTTGCGCAAGTCAAACCCGAATAATTACCTGCAAAATAAGGAGCAAGACATGAAAAAAACAATTATCGCTGTCCTTCTTTTCGCGCTTTTCCTTTCCGGATGCGCGGAAAAAGGAAAAAACTCAAACGAAAAAATCCCGCTTGAGGAGCTGCCGGCGGAATATTCGCTCGAGGACGCCAAAAAAGACGGACTTGTCGTTATTGAGGACGGAAGCGCCTCATCGGGAAAGGATATCTGGTATGATTTTGTGCGCTGCGTAGGGAGAGGAGAAAGTGCGGATGTGCGCCTCTGCATGTACTACACCCTCGGCTCTCCCGACAGCTATTCCCGCGAGCTTTATGAGTCACTCAAAGACGAGTATCCGAAATTATTCGTCTTTGACCTCAGTTTTGACGGCAACGAATATCATATCCGTCATTTTGAGGAGGGCAAGGAAATCTCAGGCTCTTTCAAATACCTTATGAAATACGAAGGAGAGCCGAGAAGCTCGTCCGCGATATATTCCCACTATGTAAGATACGTGCTCACGGACGATGAAAGCGTCGTATGGGAGGATATCGAGGACGCTCTTGTAAGCTCGCGTCTCGGCGCAGGCGTAAGGCACATGAGCGTATACACAGAACTTACCTATAAATGAAAAAAGGCTGTCCCCGCAGAGGGACAGCCTTTTTTCATGCTTATACGCCGAAATATTCTACGGAATTGTTATAAGAAATGTCGCGCACAACCTTTCCGACAAGCGCCTCGTTCGCCGTCATCTCTCCGTGCTCCATCATTTCGCCGAGGAAAGAGCAGAGAATACGGCGGAAATAATGATGTCTTGGATAGGAAAGGAAGGAACGGCTGTCGGTAAGCATGCCCACAAAGGCGGCAAGGTGTCCTGTTGCCGTAAGGTCGGACAGATGCTTTTCCATTCCTGGCTTATTGTCGAGGAACCACCATGCGGGGCCGTACTGCATTTTTCCCTTTTTCCCGTCCGACTGAAACGCGCCGAGAAGAGTCATAATCTCCGCGTTCATCTTCGGATTCAGATTGAAAACTATCGTCGCGGGGAGCTTTCCCTCTGAGTCGAGCCTGTCAAAAAGGCGGGACATGGCTTTTATACTGTTGTCCTCGGAAATGCTGTCATAGCCCGTGTCAAGTCCGAGCTTTTTGAGCATACGGCTGTTATTGTTTCTCATCGCGCCTATATGAAGCTCGGTGCGAATGTCGTTTTCGGAATAGAGCCGCATAAGGAAATAGGTAAAGTAGCCTTTGAAAATCTCGGATTCGGCGGTGCTTATTTTAGCGCCCGAGAGCGCCTTGCGAAGCACCGCGTCCGCCTCCGCTCTCTCGGACACGTCGCAGACGCGCTCAAGCGCGATATCACTGGCGCATGTGCCGACATTTATAAATTCGCAGAGCCGCTTTTCAATCGCCGCCTCAAGACTGCCCATATCCGTGATTTTATGCGTAAGCGCTTCAAGATTTCCGATAAAGGTCAGGTATGCGGGGGCTTCGATATTCATTATTTTGTCCGCGCGGAAGGCGGGAATGACTCTGAAGCCGTAATTCTTCTTTGCGATTTCCTCAAAAACCGAAAGGTCATCGAAAATCTCATTTGTCGTGAAAATATGAGTGACATTCGAGGCTTTGATAAGAGACACCGGGCTTATGCTTTTAGCTTTTATATACGCGTTGCATTCGTCCCAGATACGCTCTGCGTTCTCTTCATTTATTTCAAGCCCGCAGGAAAAGAAGGTCTCAAGCTCAAGCTGCGACCAATGATAGAGCGGGTTGCCGAAAGCGGTTCCGAGAACACGACAGTATGTGAGAAATTTGTCCTTGTTTGACGCGCTTCCCGTAATGTACTCCTCATTTACGCCGTAGTTGCGCATAAGCCGCCACTTATAGTGGTCGCCCGCAAGCCAGATTTCGTAAATATCGGAAAAAGGCTTGTTTTCAAGTATCTGCTTCTCGGGCAGATGGCAGTGGTAATCAAATATCGGCATGTCCTTTGCATAAGTGTCGTAAAGGCGCTTTGCAGTTTGATTTTTCAGCAGAAAATCGTCTCTTATGTAGCTCATAGCGTTACTCCTTTTTTATAAAATGCAATTTCCCTAAAATCCTCAC
>JBJFAQ010000165.1:0-16287 GCA_051887995.1 Eubacteriales bacterium | reverse complement strand
AAATTCCTGACAGTCCCTCGGCGCTCCAGTCACTTCCGCTTGCATTGTGCTGGCTGTACCACGTGAACGCCGATGTTTCGGTGACGTTTACCGTACAGCTTGCCGTGTAGCCGGCGCAGGAGGCGGTGACGGTGGCGCTTCCGGGGGCGAGCGCGCAGTATGAGCCGCTGCTGTCAATCATAAGCACTTTTTCGTTGTCGGATTTCCATGTTACGTTATGTGTTCCGTAATTGTACGGATAAAGCGTTACATAAAGCGTGCCGACCGAATAGAGCTTTACGGTTGTAGATTCATAGGCAAGGGAAATACCGTCTGTTTTTACCGGCACGAGCACCCACCGCTGTGAGCGGCTTCCGCTGTATGCTTTAAGGCATACGTATGGGTCATCGTATTTTGACAGCTCGTCTGACACATCGAGCGCTACCTGAACCTTTCCGCTGTAAGCGGGTGAAATGGTATATGTTCCGGAAGCTGCGGGGTAGATGACGAATTTTTCTGTTTTTCCGACGTCTTCTTTTTTTGAAATAATGCTTTCTTCCGCATATCCTGACTTGCAGCTGAGCGAGTACTTGCCGTTTTCACTTTGCGGCATAAGGGTGTATGTGCCGTCTGACTGGCGGCAGACATAAATATCCTGCGCTTCGCTGCTGTTTTTCGATTCGAGATACGTATTTCCCGCCGCGTCATATATGAAATCATAGGAATCAATATAAAGTCCCGTTTCCAAATTGCGGATGCGGTAAACACCGCTTTCCACAACCATGCCTGCGGTTTTCTTTGCACTTACGGATGCGGCGGCAAATGCCGGAACTGCCCCTTCCGCAAGCACCATAAGAAAAGAAAGCGCAAGGCAGAGAAAAATTCTGATTTTATTTTTCTTGAAAAAACGCATGAAAAATCCTTTCTTTCGGATATCCGGGCTTTGACGCCGGACAATTGTACATTAACTGCTTTTGCCATGCTTTCAAAATGCATTTCCCGCCGTGCTGAAGTATAAAACAATTTTTACACGGATTTGACGGATAAAATATCGGGAAACTCTTGACAAACCTCAATGCAGGAAGTATAATGCAAGCGTAATAGCACTACTAATACACTTGGGGGCATGAAGGCAAGCGTCAAAGCGCCGATTTGAAAAGCATGTTTCCTGTTTATAAGCAAATAATATACTCTTTGGTTATTATACATGATTTTGCCCTTAAATTCTTTGCTATATTGTTAATTTATCGCTTCTTAATTTTTTATTAAATCCATTGACACAGGCAATGGGGCGATACTATACTTGATTTAAGGCAAATTTATCTTAAAATATATAAAATATCGGGAACATTTCGGGCTTCGGAACGTTTTACGGTTTAATAATGAGCGAGGTGATATCATTTTGACGAAAAATGCCGGAAAACGGACTGAAAAGAAAAGCAAACGCGCGGAGAGACGGCTCAGATTGACGTCCGCGTGTTTTCTTGCGCCGGGCTTTCTCGGTGTGATGCTTTTTTTCGGAGCACCGTTTCTTGTAATAATTTACTATGCGTTTTTGGATAATCCGATAACGAAAAATTTCGTCGGGTTTGACAACTTTGTGCGCGTCTGGAACAACGGAGCGTTCAGACAGGCGGCGGGGAACACTCTTCGCTTTTCGCTTATTGCCGTTCCGCTCGCGGTTGTGATATCGCTTTTGCTCGCCATTGCGCTTGAGGGGCAGATACCGTTTAAAAGCAAATTCCGCACGTTCTTTCTCAGCCCCATGATGGTTCCCGTTGCGTCGGTCGTGCTTATCTGGCAGGTCATTTTCCACAACAACGGAATACTTAACGACATAATAACCTTTTTCGGCGGCACGCCGGTCGATTGGCTGAAATCCGAGTCAAGTCAAATCATAGTGGTGGCGCTTTTCCTTTGGAAAAATCTCGGATACAATATGATACTTTTCATGGCTGCGCTTTCCGCCGTTCCGCGCGAGCCTATCGAGGCGGCTGAGGTTGACGGCGCGGGAAAGCTGCGTGTTTTTTTCTCAATAAAAATGCGCTATCTTTCGTCCTCGATACTTTTTGTGTTTATCATTTCTCTGATAAATTCGTTCAAGGTGTTCCGCGAGGTATATCTTCTGACCGGAAATTATCCTTACGAATCGCTTTATATGCTTCAGCATTATATGAACAATGCATTTAATCAGCTCGATTATCAGCGTTTGTCCGCGGCGTCGCTTATCATGTTTGTATTTATGGTTGCGATAATAGGAGTGCTGTTCCTTGCCGAAGGAAAGTTCGGAAAGGATGTGGAATCTTGAAAAAAAGCCGCAGCAAGGTTGTTTCAAAGCGGCTTCGTGTGCTCCGCACGGCGCTGCTTACCGTAATTATAGGAGCTTTTGCATTTGTTTTTCTTCTGCCGACGGTGCTGACCTTTACAAATTCGTTTATGTCTCCGGGTGAGATATCGGCAAATTACGGAAAGATTTTCGCCTCGGGCGATTCCGGAGGTCAGGTGTATATTTCGGGAAAGGTAAACCTGAAGCTGATACCGGACATGGTCACGTTCAGTCAGTATTTCACGGTGCTTCTCAGAAGTCCGTCATATCTGCTGAAATTCTGGAACTCAGTCATACTGACAGTCCCCATAGTCGTGCTTCAGGTCGCGGTCGCACTGCTCTCCGCATACGGGTTTATGCGGTACAGAGGAAAAGGACGAAATTTTCTTTTCTTCTGTTACATTGTGCTCATGTTTATGCCGTATCAGGTCACGCTTGTTCCGAACCGGCTCGTTTCCGAATGGCTCGGAATACTTGACACGCCGTGGGCAATCATTCTGCCCGGGATTTTTGCTCCGTTTTCGGTCTTTATTCTGACCAAGAGCATGAGAAAAATCCCTCAGAGCACAATAGAGGCGGCGCAGCTTGACGGAGCGAGCGAATGGCAGATATTTTCCCGCGTATGCGTTCCGGCGTGCAAGGGGTCGATATTTTCGGTCGTTATTCTTGTGTTTATTGATTACTGGAATATGGTTGAGCAGGTGTTGGTTTTGCTTCGGGACGAGGAAAAAATGCCTCTTTCCGTGTTCCTCTCGGAAATAAACACGGGAGAAATAAGCCTCGCGTTTGCGGTGGCTTCGATTTACATGATTCCTCCGATTTTGCTTTTCCTTTACGGAGAGGAATATCTGGTAGACGGAATTACAAGCTCAAGCGGTCTGAAATAAGACCGATATATAAGGAGTAGAGATGAAAGAAACAAAAAAACGCGGGTGGGTAAAAAACGCCGCAATAATTTTTCTTGCCGTAATGCTGGCGCTGACATTTTTCTCAAACACCATAATGAACTGGTCACTGCCTGAGGTTTCCGGGCAGTATTCGACATACAACAGCATTTCGACTGCCATACGCGGAAGCGGTACGGTAAAGGCCAATATGGGATACTCGGTTCAGATAGGCGAAACACGCAAAATAAAGGCGGTTTACGTCAGAAACGGCGACAGGGTAGAGGCGGGACAGACGCTTTTTGAGCTTGACGCGGCTGAAAGTGAGGAACTTCAGACAGAGCTTGACAAGCTCGAAGACCTTGAATATGCGTATAATGTCAAGCTGCTTAGCCTGACCTCGCCCGATTATGACGAGAGCAATGAGAACATTTCGGAGCTGAAGTCACAGATTTCGGAGCTGACGGCGGAGCTTAGCGATGTAAAAGCGCAGACGCGCGACTACGCGGATGCCTGCGAGACGCGCGACAAGCTGAAAGCGGAGGTCGAAAAGCTCGGCGATGAGCTTGAGGAAATAAACGACTCGATTGCAAGCGTTGCGGAGGACGCTTCTTCCGAATCTGCGCTTGTTGCGTCGCGTCTAAAGACACTTAACGCCGCAAAGAAAACGCTTGAATCCGCAAAAGCCGTGCTTGAAGCAGCGACAAAAGCGCGTGAAGACTTTGCCTCCGGCATGGAAATGAGCCTGTCGCAGGCAACCGAAAATTATGAGGCGATTAGGCGTACATACGACGCAATGAAAAAATCATATGACGACGCGGCAGAGGACTACGAGGCGCTTCTTGCCGCCAAGCAGAAATATGACGCGGCGCTGACCGACTATTATAAAGCGGAGAGCGACCTTGCGGCGGCAAAGAGCGCATGCGACAGCGCATATGCGGCATATGTGGCAAAGATTGACGCATATAACGAGCTTATCGACTCTGAATCTGCATCTGAAACGGAAATAGCAGATGCGAAGGCGGAGGCGGAAAGAAAAGCGGTTGAGGCTGAAACGTTAAGAGTAGTGTACGAAAGATACAAGGAGGCAGGTGACCCTGCCGCCGAAAGCGCAAAGCAGGAGTATGACAGAGCATCGGCTGAAGCCCAGGTGCTTATGAGAAAGTATCAGGGACTTGTCGAGAAAAGGGCAAACAGCATAAGCGCGCATCAGACAGAGCTTGAGGGTGTAAAGAGCGCCGAGACAGCATATAAAAACGCCGAAAAAACTCTTGAGACAAAGCAGAAAGCGGTAGACGAAAAGCAGACCGCCATAAACGGTCTTGAAAAAGTTACCGACAGCGAGCTAAAAGCTAGGAAGCGCGAACTTGACGCCTCGAAGGTAGAGCTTGACTATAAAAAGGCAGAGCTTGACAAGGCGCTTGAAGCGGTGAATACGGCGAAGACAAATGAGGAAAAGCTGACATCGCTAAAAAAAGCCGAGGAGACCGCCGAAGCTGATGTTACAAAGTATCAGAAAGCCTGCGACGCCGCGCAGAGCGCAGTTGACAGCGCGGTGAGCAGTCTCACAAAAAACCTGCAATCTCAGAAAAAGACGCTTGAAACAAAGCTGAAGGACAAAAACAAGCAGCTTGCCGCGGCTGAAAAGAACGTAGCCGAGCTTACTCCCGAAAGAACGGCAAGTGACATTGAAGCGGAGCTGAAAACACTAAACAAGTCGCTTCAGAAGGCGGTTTCCAACCTTGCAAAGCAGCAGGAGGCCGACAACAAAACCTCTCAGCTGAATGAAATGGAGCTTAGCCGTGACAGGGAAGCAATAGAAGCCCAGAAGAAGGTGGTTTCCGAGCTTCAGGGAAAGGGAGAAGGGTCTGCCGTGACCGCGCGCTACGCAGGTGTTGTCTCTTCTGTAAACTGTGTCGCGGGAGATCGCGCCGAGAACGGCATGACGCTTGCTACGATTGACGTCGAAGGCAAGGGCTATACTCTGACGCTTACCGTTTCAAACCAGCAGGCACAGCAGCTCAAAGTAGGCGACACGGCGAAAGCTGTTGACTACTGGTGGGGCAACGTTAATATAGTCCTTCAGGCGATAAAGACCGACCCCTCCTCCTCCGGAAAAAGCAAGCTGCTTGAATTTTCGGTCGAGGGCGACGTGTCCGACGGACAAAACCTTACAATTTCCGTCGGCGAAAAGCAGGAATACTATAATTGCGTTGTGCCGAACAGCGCATTGCGCGAGGATAAGGACGGAAAGTTTGTTCTCACAACCTATTCCAAGTCAACTCCTCTCGGGAACCGCTACTATGCAAAGCGTGTAAACGTAAAAGTTATCGCAAGCGACACGGTAAACAGCGCAATCGACACGGATCAGGAATATTTCTACGATTTTGTAATCGTAAGCTCGACCGCTCCCGTTGAGGCGGGCGATCAGGTCAGAATGGCGGCGGAAAAATGACACGCGGAAAGAAAATACTTGTAATATATACGGTGTTTTCCGCCTTGTGCCTCATCGGAGCGCTTCTGTGCTTTTTCACAATAGGAAAAATTTCAGACAGCGTTCCGTCGCAGCACGCATCGGAGCGGTGGGAAAAAAAGGACATGCGATGCACCCAGATTTCCTGTTTTCTCTCATCTGAAACGGGACTTTCGCCCGACGGACTTTATTATATTCGCTCGCAGATAAACAGCTCCGTAAACGAGTCCGGAGCGCTCTCCGTCTCCGGCGCGCGCGCATGGTATGACGCATACAGCGCCGAAACCGACGCATATGTATGTGCGAAAGACAACGATACCGGAGTGTCTGCACGGGTGTTTTTGACCGGAGGCGACTACTTCATGATACATCAGATGAAGTTTATGTCCGGATACTTTTACTCGGATGGAAGTGTGATGGACGACGGAGTCGTTATAAGCAAGGCGCTTGCATGGAAGCTTTTCGGCGGATATGAGCTTGAGGGCATGACGGTCAGCGTAGACGGCATAAGATGTCAGGTTGTCGGAGTGACGGAAGCCCCGCTCGGCTCTGCCGAAGAGGAAGAATACGGCGAGGAAAACAGCATATATATTCCGTACAGCCTGTGGCAGAGAAACGGTTATTCGGTGCCTATAACGTGCTATGAGGTGGTCTTGCCGGACCCTGTGAAGAATTTCGGTGTCGATGCCGTGAAAAATGCGCTCGGATTTTCCGAGGGTGAGGCGGAATATGTGGAAAACCGCGGACGATACGGTTTTTCCCGAAATTTATCTACGCTTTCTTCATTTGATACGCTTGTAATGCGTGAGAACAGGATATTTTTCCCGTACTGGGAAAACGCCGCAAGAGCCGCGCAGAGCCGCACGGCGCTGATTACGCTTCTTGCGCTCTGCCTGCTTGTTTTCCCGACTGCCGACGTTATTGTTTTTTCCGTAATCCTTTACGGAAAGCGGCATGTTTTGGCGAATAAAATAAAGAAACGCAAATATAAACTTTGAATTTAGGAGGATATCATGAAATCAAACAAAATAACAAGACTTCTTTGTGTTCTGCTCTCGGGTATCATGCTTGTGATGTCGTTTGCTTCCTGCTCACGCACCGAAAAAAAATCAAAACTGCCGGATAAGGTCGCGCTTGAGCACGTTTATACCACAAAATATTTTGACGGCTCAGACGAAGACATAGAGATAAACAATGTTACATATGTCGGAGGAAAGCTCTACGGCTGGACAACGGAATGGAAAGAGCCGGAAGACGGCAAAACGGACTATTACAGCTCGACTGCAATTTATAACATAGACCTTAATGACGGCTCGTATACCGAGCTTGTACGTTTTGACGGAACGAGCGAATATGATAACGGCAAGGGCTATGAGGACAGATACGACAGCTTTTATACGCTTGACGACGAGACGTTTTTCTGCATGCACAATGTAAGCAGCTATGACAATACCGACCCCGACAACTATGTGTATGAAAATGCCTCATCCATGGCCATTGTCAATGCAGAGGGAGACACGCTTGTCGAGCGCAAAATCAAGGACGTGCTGCCTAACATGGAATATTTTTACCCGTCATATGTCGTTGACGGCGCTCTCGGCGGAAATCTGATGATTTTCTGCGATAATAATGCCTATATTTTTGACCATGAGCTGAATCTCAAAAACACTATAGAGGGCATGGGCGACCAGAGCTACGTAAACAGCGTACGCCGTACGGGTGACGGAGATATTGTCGTTCTCGCGGAAAGCTGGAGTCAGTCGGGCGACTCGTACAGCAACAATCTTTACGTTTTCAACGAAGAAACGCAGAAATTCGACAAGCTCGAGTCCGCGTCTCTTGACGGTGTCTACCGCATGTTCGGCGCACCCGGTTCTGCCGTTTACTATTCAAACGCAATCGGTGTGTTCTCATATAATATTGAGACAGGTGAGACCGAAGAAGTGCTGAACTGGCTCAACTCTGATATAAACCAAAACCGCGTATTTTCGCTCTGCCCGATAGATGGCGGAAGATTTTTCCTTGGCGAATACAAGAAAAATTACGAAGGACGCAAGACCGGGATTCTCTCGCCTGTCGGAAACGGCGCTTCCGTTGAAAAATACGTCATCAATTTCGGCACGGTATGGCTTGACGACGACCTTAACGATATGATAATCTCCTTTAACAAGCAGAATGAGGAATACCGTATCTGCATAAAGGACTATTTCAGCAATGAGGATTATGATTCCCGCATTGACGCGCTGAATCAGGATATACTTGCCGGAAACATTCCGGATATAATTTCTTTGGCAGAGCTTGATTTCGACACCTATGCGTCAAAGGGCGTCCTTGCGGACCTCGGCGCGCTCATGGACAAAGACAGCTCATTTAAGCGCGAGGATTATCTTGAAAACATCTTAGACGCCTGCAAATACAAGGGCAAGATTCTGAGCGTGATACCGTCCTTCAATCTGCTTACGTATATTGCCAAGGAAGAGAACGTCGGAGACATTACCTCATGGACAATGAAGGACCTCGACGCGCTCCGCTCAAAGTATCCGGACGCGTCCGTGTTCCAGGAGGTTACAAGAAGTGATCTTCTAAACAGCTTCTGCAATATGGCAATAAAAGGCTATATCGACTATGACAAGGGAACCTGCAATTTTGACACGGAAAACTTTTACAGATTCCTTGAGCTTGTAAAGGAACTGCCGGAGGAGATAAATTATGACGACCTTCCGGAGGAATACTGGGAGCAGTATGACAGCGCGTTCCGCGAAAACCGCGCGCTCATTCGCCAATTTTATCTCAGCGACTATGACCTTTCGTATATTTACAGTAACTTCGGCGGTCCTGTTTCCTTTGTCGGACTTCCGGTAGACGAGGGAAGCGGCGCGGCTGTTTATCCGTCGATGGAACTTGCAATATCCGCATCTTCTCCGTTTACCGACGTTTGCTGGGAATTCATAAAGTATGTTCTTTCCGAGGAAAATCAGACGAGCACATATCAATTCCCGATACTCCGCTCCGCGCTTGACAAAAAGGCGCAGTCGGCAATAGAGAACAGCGAGAATAACTATGATGACGGCGGTTTTGAAACCGGCATGGTGGTGTATGAAGAAGGCATTATTGCTGATCCGATCTATTCCGGCGGACAGTTTAAGGTCGACCGGAAGATGATTGATAAGGTAAACGCCGCTATCGCCTCTGCAACAAACGTTTCCCGCAGCGGCAGTGCCGAATATAAGGAATTTTATAAGATAATCGAGGAAGAGAGCGGCGCGTTCTTTGCAGGTCAGAAGAGCGCTCAGGACGTCGCAAAAACTATCCAGAGCCGAATCAAACTCGTTATTCAGGAAAGATACTGATATTTAACATAAAAAAGCCGTGAGAGAAATGCTCTCACGGCTTTTTGTAATCAAGTAGCCTGCCTGTTACGGGGCTGAAAAACCTGATTCTCTCTCCGTCCTTTAACATATAGCATATTGCTTCCGTCCCTGCGGGAGTGGATATTTTGCAAAGCAGCGGTTTCGCGTCGCTTCCGGACAGCGCCGAAATTTCCTCCGCGCTTATAAAGGATTCGGATTTTATAAGATGCCCGGAATGATGCCTGTAATACTCTAAGGCATCATAGAGAACTATCCTTCCGCTTCCGTGGCTTACCCCAAGACGTATCGGCTCATCAAGACAGAGTATTCCGCTTTCGGGCACTGGAAGATACGTGAAGAAAAACACTCCGTCCTTATATTCCGTCTCGTATGGAGCGCTTGTGTCGGCGCTTACCTTCATACCCGAAAGAAAAGAAACCGCTTTTTCCTCCGCTTCAGTCTCGCTCAGCCTTTTTTCTCCCTCGGGCAAATCAAAAAGGAACTGAAGCGTGCATCCGCCGTTTTTGCTTATCAGCGCGGAAATATTTTTGCCGTACACGGTATAAAGCGGAATTTCGCCCGATATTTCCTCTGCGGAAAGGCGCGCACTGCTTCCGAGAAATGCGCGGGAAAGCGAGATTGCCTCTTCCGCGCTTATGGGTTCACCCGAAACAAGTGAAAACTCGTTTTTTGCGGCAAGTCCGGAGTAGCCGTCCTCGAAAAGCAGCGTGTCAAGCTCTTTTGTGCCGAATATTCCGTTTACCTTTTCCTCAAAAGAGCGAATGTCAGACGTAAGAGTGGGAAGTGCATCGGCAAGACGGCTCGCGTGATCCCCCAGTGCATAGAGAAGGTCTGCGCGCACCGGACTGCCATCGGGCAAAAGCGAGCCGGACACCGTTTCCGTTATATTTTCGCTCTCATACGCAATCCCGTTTCCGAAAGCGCGTGACGAAAGCTCGGAACACGCCGAAAGAAATGACATTATGCTTGAATGAGCCGCGGTATCAAACGAAATCCGTCCGAAATACACCTGCGCAAGCTCAGCATCAAGGCGTATCTGCGCAAGGCAGGCGGGAACGTCGCTTTCCGAGACCTCAAAAAGCAGTTTGAAATCATCCGAGAGGGCTTCGAGCTGTTCCGCACCGTCTGCAAGAGTGCTGAGATTTGCCGCTCTTTCCCGCTCCAGGTATTTTTTGTCTGCAATACGGGCGCATAAAGCAAAGCCTGCTCCGATTACGGCAAAAGCCGCAAGGTAGCAGGCGCAGAGCAGATAGATTTTTGGTGCCTTATTTGCCCTCACAGTACTGTTCCGCCCTTTCGGTTGTATTTACATACTTATTTTGAGCGAAAAAGCACGTTTCAGACGAGAAAAATGTTGGAAAGAGGTTTTTTGCGTTATTTGCCGAGTGAGGCGAGGCGTTCTATCCAGTTGCGGCGGAGAATTTTTGCAGTTCCGATGTCGCTTTGAGATTCGGATTCTTTGTTAAAAAACAAAACCGTTTCCGGAGAGACCGAATGAAGCTCCCTTCGCAGAATATCCGGAAACCATTCGGTGAATACGCGTGAGGAGGCGTCTATAAGAAGCGCGCGGGGAGAGAGCACGCGAAGCACGGGTTTTAATGCATAGCAAAGCTGGGCTGCAAGCGCTTCCTCGTCCGTTTCTTCCTCGAAATTGCGAAGCAGCGTTTTGCCGTTCTCACAGCGGAGAGAAGCAAAATCCGAATCCGCGGAAATCTTTTTGCCGTCCGACGCAACACAGCCGTCAAGGGCGGAGTCAAGCACAAGGTGCAGAGTGCATTCCCGAAGCTCGGGCGGAAGCTCTGCCGTTCTCGAACGCACAGAGGCGGAGAGACAGTCTGTGATTATATCTGCCGAAAATCCGAGCGCGCCTTTCATTATTTTTTCGGCATCCGGCGCGGAATTTGCTTTATCTCCGCTTACTCCGGTGCAGATTCCCGTTCCCGCAAGTATGTGTGACGGAAGCAGTCCGAGCAGAAAAGTGCTTGTCTCACGGAAAAAAATCATGAGGTTGTCCTCGCAGGAGAGGGAGTCGCTGTAGCGGTATGAGATGCGGTCGATTTCCTTCAGGCGCATGTCAAGCGCGGTCGATGTGTATACCGTATCGGAGATATTTGCGACAAGGAAAAAATGCTTTCTTGTCAGCTCAAGCCTGCCGGCGCGTCTGCCTGCGCTCCCGGTAACAGGCTTTGACTGCGCCACGATGCCCTCGGATATCATATGGTCCGCGACCTTTCCCACAGTCATAAGACTGAGCCCGGTTTTTTCTGCGATCTCCGAACGGCTGACGGGAGCATCGGAACTCAGCATAACCCTGAATATTGAACGGATATTTTCAGCGCGTATTCCTGTCTGACTTATCTTTTTCATGGCTTTCCTCCGCAAATTTCTAAAATATGCCGGGGTTTATGTAATAATTATAGCTTTTTTCTCTTTTTGTGTCAAGGCGAAGCGTGTCGCAAAGAAAAATACTCCGAAAAATGAGAAAAATTGCAAAAATCACTTGACAAACGGCAGGCGTACATGCTATAATATTCTGCCGCTTAATTTAGGGGCTTTTTAAGTGCGTTGTGCCGCCCCTGTTAGCGAGACATAAAAGAAAGAGAGGTGCTTTTCGTGTTTGCAGTTATTGAAACCGGCGGAAAGCAGTACAAGGTTAACGAGGGCGATATCATTTTTGTTGAGAAGCTCGATGTTAACGACGGCGACACCGTTACATTTGACAGTGTAAAGGCAGTATCCACGGGAGACGGCTTCAAGGTTGGCACTCCCAATGTCGAGGGTGCAAAGGTCGAGGCAAGCGTTGTAAAGAACGGCAAGGGCAAGAAACTTTATATCCTGAAGTACAAGTCCAAGAAGAACGAGAAGAAGAAGATCGGTCACAGACAGCCTTATACAAAGCTTCAGATTACAAAGATCGTAGGTTAATCTTGCGATGACGAAAATCGTTTTTTACAGAAGCGGCGGGGTTTTCTACGGCTTTGAAGAGCAGGGGCACACGGGATTCGGCGAATCGGGAGACGATGTTCTCTGCGCGGCGCTGTCCGCGATGACAATGCTCATCATCAATTCCATTGAAATCGCATACGCTTCGGATGTTGAATACGAAATCGACGAAAAAACGACCGATATCCGCGTCAGATGCAAGGCGGCGCTCCCGGAGTTTGAGGACGACGAGAGAAAACGCTATGCGGTTTCGGGATTATTCTGCGCATATTATTATCAGCTTAACGATATGCTTGAAGAATACTACGATTTTCTTGACGTGGAAGTTATCGACAGGGATTACAAGTAATCTCGTCTCGCGGAAAATGTTTTCCGCAAAGCCAAAAATAATTACGGAGGTATGAAGTTTATGTTGAAGCTCAGTTTGCAGTTTTTTGCTCATAAAAAGGGCGTTGGTTCTACCAAGAACGGACGTGACAGCGAATCTAAAAGACTCGGTGTAAAGAAGTCCGACGGTCAGAGCGTTACAGCCGGCAATATCATCATCAGACAGAGAGGAACGGCTATCCATCCCGGCAATAACGTCGGAATCGGCAAGGACGATACCCTTTTTGCACTGATTGACGGTAAGGTCAAGTTCGAGCAGAAGACGAGATCAAAGAAGCAGGTCAGCGTTTACGCCGACTGATGGCTTTATGAAAAGAAAATCTGCGGCAAACGGTAGTTTGCCGCAGATTTTCTTTTTTTGAGATGCGTTTGTGTTTAAGTAGCGGCGCTTTGAATTTTTCTCGCGTTGTCTGCGGCTTTCTTTAGCCCAAAAGCACCCCTGATACGGGGAGTATTGACAAATACGGAAAAATATGGTAAAATACAGTTGGAGGTAATATTTTTTAATGAGGGGATGTGTTGCCGATGTTTTCGCTGAGCTAACAGCGTAAAACCAACAATTTATAAAAAATTCAGTCATTTTCCGGATATTAAAAACAGAAAATTATTTGTGATTCAAACAAAAAAGATTGTATTACACCTTGTAGTTTCCATGAGGACAAAATCAATATCATAAAATCATCTAAAACCGAGGAGTACTATGAAAAAATTTTTTTGTATAACATTATTATTACTGATTATTGTATCCGCCGTTTGCCTTTTTGGCTGTTCCGACAAGCAATCGCCCGATAACGAGTCCAACGATTCCAAAGAAACGGAAAGCGACACAGCTCCGGTAACGGATAACATATTTAAAATCGAGGACTTTGGTTCTTATGAAATAATCGGCGCAAATGAGAACACATACCGGAATGAGAAAGTTTTAAAAAGCTGTGAGAGTTCTGCAAAAAGCATAATTGAAGCGTATATCTCTGTACAAAACGGAAGCGCGAATGTAATCCTGGGTGAAAACTTGGGTGAGAACTTGGTTGGGAACTTGAGTGAGAGCTGGAATGAGAACTGGAATGAGAGCACAAAAGCAACGTCTGCCCTTATGCTTTACGACTGCGAAGAAAATGCAAGAGGAGTATTGTTTGAGCTTGAGACCGACGGAGCTTTTTCGGGGTGTATAAAAATCCTTTTAAGCGAAGACGACACGACGTGGTTTTATTCTGATGAGTACTCACCGCTTGATTCCGTAAAAGATATAAACGGTTCGGTGTATTGCTTCGGCACGGACGATTATTACGAAAAGGATACGGAGGACACGTTTAAATCCCTTATTACGGGCGAGACGATATCTCATGAGGACGCAGAAAAAATGCTTGAAAAGTTTTATTCACAGACTGATAAAGTTCATGAAGGAACACATACGGATTCATCGGATACCTCTGATGAAGAGACCGGCAAATAACATCCGCGCCGCTCAATATAATATTTAACAATCAAATTTTGCCTATGGCGTTTATCGCCATAGGCTTCTTTTATTATTTGTTAAAAAATTTTCAAGTTTGTTTGAAAAAATACTATTTCTTTAAAAAAATGATTTACAAATGTCGTTTTTTATGTTATAATACACGGTGGCGTGGACTTGTATTTTTTGCGCGCCGCTTGACAAGGCATAAATTTTTATCAAATATAAGGAGACAATCATGGAAAACAAGATTTTGGTCGAAACCTCCGCCAGACATATCCATCTTACGGCTGAAGCCGTCGAGATTCTGTTCGGTGCAGGTCACACTCTGACAAAGAAAAAGGATCTCAGCCAGCCCGGCCAGTTCGCATGCGAGGAAAAGGTCGAGGTCGTCGGTCCTAAAAGCTCCCTTAAAATGAGTGTTCTCGGTCCCGTTCGCCCCGAAAATCAGGTAGAGCTTTCCTTTACCGATGCGCGCACGCTCGGCGTAAGTGCGCCTGTACGCGAAAGCGGCGATGTTGATGGAACGCCCGGTATTCTTCTGAAGGGGCCTGCCGGCGAGCTTAACATTGAAAAGGGCGTTATAATCGCAAAGCGCCATATTCATTTCACTCCCGAGGACGCGGTTTCGCTCGGCGTTTCCGACAAGGAGATCGTCAAGGTCAAAATTGAGGGCACAGGCAGAGCAATTGTTTTCGATGACGTTGTTATCCGCGTAAAGCCTACATTTGCCACCGCCATGCATATCGACACGGACGAGTGCAACGCCGCCGCCGCTTTCGGCACGGTTTACGGTGCAATCGTAAAGTAATTTAATTAAAGGAGATACATAAAATGAACGATCACATCATTTACTCTGCCGAAGTGCAGAATATGTGCGTAGTCGCAAAAGGTCCGAACCACGGTCCCGCTCCGATTCCGGAAGAAGGACTTTGGGTAAAGGCAAAGGAAATCAAGGACATTTCCGCTTACACTCACGGTGTGGGCTGGTGCGCACCTCAGCAGGGCGCATGCAAGCTGTCCCTCAACGTCAAGGACGGAATTATCGAGGAAGCTCTCGTTGAGACAATCGGCTGCTCCGGTATGACTCATTCCGCCGCTATGGCTGCCGAAATACTTCCCGGCAAAACTATTCTCGAAGCGCTCAATACAGACCTCGTCTGCGATGCAATCAACACCGCAATGCGCGAACTGTTCCTCCAGATCGTATACGGACGTAGCCAGTCTGCTTTCTCCGAGGGCGGTCTGACTATCGGCGCAGGAATGGAAGACCTCGGTAAGGGCGCTCGTTCAATGGTCGGAACAATGTACGGCACAAAGGCAAAGGGCGTTCGTTATCTTGAAATGACCGAAGGCTACTGCACGAGAATGGCTCTCGATGCAGACGACCAGGTCATCGGCTATGAGTTTGTCAACCTCGGCAAGATGACAGACTTTATCAAGAAGGGTGACGATCCGACAACAGCATACAACAAGTCCATGGGTCACTACGGCAGATTCAATCCCGAAGACGGCGCCGTTAAGTACATTGACCCCCGCAAGCAGTAAGGAGGTAATGAAAAATGGCATTGTTTGAAAACTATGAGAGACGCGAGGCAAAAATCCTCGAAACCATTAAGAAATACGGTATAAATACCATCGAAGAATGTAAAGATATTACCCTTGCAAAGGGAATTGACTGCGATGCAATCGTAAGAGGCACACAGCCCATTTGCTTTGAGAACGCTGTCTGGGCATACACCGTCGGCGCTGCCATTGCAATAAAGAAGGGCTGCGCAAAGGCCGCAGACGCGGCTGCCGCTATCGGCGAGGGACTGCAGAGCTTCTGCATCCCCGGTTCTGTTGCCGAAAACCGCAAGGTCGGTCTCGGTCACGGAAACCTCGGCAAGATGCTTCTTTCGGAAGAGACAGAGTGCTTCTGCTTCCTCGCAGGACATGAGTCCTTTGCGGCAGCAGAGGGTGCAATTAAGATTGCTCTGAACGCAAATAAGGTTCGTACAAAGCCTCTTCGCGTTATCCTTAACGGTCTCGGAAAGGACGCGGCTATGATTATTTCCCGCATTAACGGCTTTACATATGTAAAGACCGAGTTCGACCCTTACACTGAGACTGTAAAGATTGTTGACGAGCATCCTTATTCAAGCGGCGCACGCGCTGCGGTTCGTTGCTACGGTGCGGACAACGTTCCCGAAGGCGTTGCAATCATGCGGCTCGAAAAGGTCGGCGTTTCCATCACAGGTAACTCCACAAACCCGACACGCTTCCAGCATCCCGTTGCAGGCACTTATAAAAAGTGGTGCAATGAGAACGGCGTAAACTACTTCTCCGTTGCTTCCGGCGGCGGAACAGGCCGTACTCTCCACCCCGATAACATGGCGGCAGGTCCTTCCTCTTACGGCATGACCGATACCATGGGAAGAATGCATTCCGACGCTCAGTTCGCAGGCTCATCTTCGGTTCCGGCTCACGTT
>JBJFAQ010000164.1:0-3599 GCA_051887995.1 Eubacteriales bacterium | reverse complement strand
GCTTTGATTAACGTGAATACTAATAATAATGTAAGAAAAACCGCAAAGTCTGACTTCTATGAGCAGGATTCGGACAAGGGGTACGAAATAAGTCTTGCAAGCATCGCCAGAGTTCTTCTTGAACGGCTTTGGATAATTGTTCTCGCCGGACTTATCGCCGCAGTTGCCGCTTATGTGTACACTGCCAATTTTGTTACGCCGACATATAATTCCACCGCACGGATTTATATTCTAAACCGTCAAAATTCAAGCGCAACCTCCGTCAATGACCTGACGAGCGCGGCGTCAATTAAAGAGGACTTTTTGGTTCTTGTAAAAAGCAACGAAATCTGCCGTCAGGTGCTTGACACGATAGGCGAGGACCCATCGCAGTACCGTGCGCTTAAAGGACGCGTGTCGCTTGACAACAACACGTCGCGTTTTGTCGATATAACGGTGACGGACACCGACCCGCTCCGCGCAAAACTGCTTGTTGACGCTTTTGCAGATGTCTGCCGCGCCAGAGCAAAAGAGCTTATGGGCGTTGAGGACATCACAATCGAAGAGTACGGAACTATACCGACTTCTCCGTCTGCTCCCAGTATGAGCCGCAATATAGTGCTCGCCGCAATAATAGGTATTCTGCTTACGGCAACTGTAATTGTTCTCATTCACATTATAAATGACAACATCACCTGCGCCGAAGACATCGAAAAGAATCTGGGGCTTTGCGTGCTCGGTACAATTCCGGATATAAGCACGCTCAAAAGAAGAACATCCGAAAAGAAAAAGAAGAGCGGCAAAAACTGATTATCTCACGAAAAGAAAGGATTCGCCCCGGCGAAAACGGTAGAGATGAATAACATAAATCTTATCTCCCTGCTTCCCGAACGCGGGGAAATTAAAGAGGCGTTCAAAACACTTCGCACAAACATTCTGTTCAGCGGCTCGGATATTCGGGTAGTTGCGATAACAAGCTCCGGTGAAAACGAGGGAAAAAGCTTTATTTCCTTAGAGCTTGCCAAGAGCCTTGCGGAAACCGGAAAAAAAATACTTTTGCTCGACGTTGACCTCAGAAAATCAATCCTTGCCGCAAAATGCACGCGGGACTTCGGGCTTAAAGGACTTAGCCATTATCTTTCCGGACAGTCCGACATGGATGACATCGTCTACGGAACGCAGTATGAAACGCTTGACATAGTTTTTTCAGGTCCTTTTCCTCCAAATCCCGTAGAGCTTATCGGAAGCGAGCGTTTTTCGACGCTCCTCGCCGAAATGCGCACACGGTATGATTACATAATTGTAGATACACCACCCGTTTCCTCTGTTATCGACAGCGCGATAATTTCCAGCCACTGCGACGGAGTTATCATCACCATCGCTGAAAACAGAGTGAGCACCCGCGTGGTTCGCTCGGTCATAAAACAGCTTGAACGCGGCGGCTGCCGTGTTATCGGAGCGGTGCTGAATATGTCTTCAAGCGCAGGAAGAAACTATCACAAGTACTACGGGATAAGGGAAGACGAAAACTCCGCGTACGAAAGGCCTTATGTCAGCCTGAACAATAACGAGACAAAATAATAACAAAGAAACGCTTATGACTTTAATCTCATAAGCGTTTCTTTGTTAATTGAAACTTATATTATCAGCCCTCATCGGCGTCGTGAGTCCCGCTCTTGTATATATCTTCATATTTACCGCCCGGAATAAACTCCCGTATAAGCGAAGTCTCCGGAACAAGCGAGAGCGGAATTTCCTCTATTTTTTCAAGTGCGCTGCGTACTGTTTCAATATATTCGCCCGCAAGTCCGCTTCCTGACGAGCGTATAGCATCAAGCGCATAGGGTTTCATCGCCGACAGCTCAAAAGAGTGGAATGTGTCAAGATTTATGTCCGCGAGATGCCTATACGGATAGAGGTATTTATCCTCTCCGGAAAGCACGCTCTTCCATCGCTCAAGTGTCTTGTCGGCGCTTGTATTGCGGTAAAGTGAATCTCGCGTCATTCTCCTGACAAACCGCACTTTTCTGCCGGACAGCAGCCGCCTTTCGCCGTCGGTAAGATTTGTTGAAACGCTGATGAATATTTTCATCGTACTTCCCGGCTCTATTCCGGCGGTAAGGCGCGGATTCAGCGCGTGAATTCCCTCCATAATTATAAATCCGTTCTCGGAAAACGGAACATGCACCTCGCCCGGATATGATTTGCCGAGACCGAAAACATATCTCGGTATATCGACGGACTCTCCCCTCAGCAGTGAGGCGATGCATTCGTTTATCATATCCACATGAAGCGCGTCCACCGATTCGTAATCAAGCTCTCCGTGCTCGTCTCTCGGGTACTCGGGGTCAGACTTTTCGCGGTAAAAGTTGTCAAGTGAAACAACCACCGTCAAATGTCCGCGTTCGGTAAGAATGTCCTTTAAAATGTTCGCCGTTGTCGTCTTGCCCGCCCCGCTCGGACCTGCAATCATAATAATTTGCCTTTTTTCGCGTTCAAGAGCGTCAGCAACGTCGCAAATATCCGAAAAATAATGCCGTTCCGCCTCCAAAATGCTTTTCTCCGGGCAATGCGTCATTTGCTCATTTATGTCCTGAATCAAGATTTCAGCCAAAATTGTTCTCCTTTCAGGTAACAGGTTTATATTCTCCGAAAAGTCCCTTGTCGCTGTATGCTTTCACAAGGGCAACATACTTTTTGTTTGCTACCAGTATATGCTCAAGCAGCCTAAGACCTACCATATCAAGCGCAGATGCCAGCATAAGAGTAGTATTTATGTCATTTGACGAAGGCACAGCAATACCGCTTGGGTGATTGTGCGCGAGAACGATATTCGGCGCCTGAAGCGCGTTTGCGAGACTTATTATTTGCTTTATGTCAAGCGACGCCGAGCTCGGCGAGCCTTCAAAAAGCCGTTTACATTCGACAAATCCGAAGCTTTGGTCAAGGAAAAGCGCATAGACAACCTCATTTGTTACGCCGATGTACTTTTCAATGAAAAACTTTCCTATTTTTTCTGTTGTATCAAACTTTTCGCTTTTGTCCGAGGTCACCTCATATCTTCTCATAAGCTCCCGCACAAGTCTGAAAAGCACATATGTGTTGTTTCCCACCTTATTCACCTGCATAAGGTTTTCAGGGGAGGCATTAAGTACGCCGCGTATTGTTTTGAAGCGGTCGAGAAGCTCATGCGCCGCTTCGTTTGTATTCTGACGCGGCACGGCGTAGTAAAGGAGCATTTCAAGAAGCTCATGATCCTCAAAATTGTCCGGTGCGTCTGCAAGAAAGCGTTTTTTCATTCGCTCTCTGTGCCCCGCATGATATCCGCCGGGCTTTTTTGCCTTAGAATCCATGTTTCCTTCCTTTCCCTGTGCCTTTGTTTTGCCGTTTTTCATGTCCGATAAATCAGTCCGCAATTCCGCAGACCGCCACTCCGAAAATATTTGTCATATTATCCGCGCTGTCAGTTTCGATTCTGATTTTACTGACGCCGGAAAGATTATTTGATATCATCAGACACCGCACCTGTCTTGTAATGTTCGTGTCGAATTTATTGCTCTCGGTGAGCACTCTTTTACCGTTTACGTATACTCGGATGTTACCGCCGAAATATGTTTTGT
>JBJFAQ010000163.1:0-3603 GCA_051887995.1 Eubacteriales bacterium | reverse complement strand
TTTATTTGCCGCCGTGGAAAAATAAAAAATACGCCCTCAAAATACTTGTCAAATCTGCCACTACGTGGTATAATTATTATGTGGTAATATGCCTATGCAGAGTTTGCATAAAAGAAAGGACAAAATATGCTGGAACTTAAACACATTTCCTTTGACGTTGATGAAAACGGCAGGGAAAAAGAGATATTACACGATATAAACCTTAAGATAAATGAGCGTTTTGTCGCCATAACGGGACCGAACGGCGGCGGCAAATCAACACTCGCCAAGGTGATAGCGGGCATTTGCAAGCCGACCGAGGGACAAATACTTCTTGACGGCGATGATATAACCGACCTTTCGATAACGGAACGCGCAAGACGCGGCATCAGCTTTGCTTTTCAGCAACCGGTGAGGTTTAAAGGGCTTACCGTCAGAGACCTTATAACCCTTGCGGCGGGGAAAAACCTTAATGTCGGCGAGGTGTGCGAGTATCTTTCCGAGGTTGGGTTATGCGCGCGCGACTATGTTGAAAGAGAAGTGAACGGAAGCCTTTCGGGCGGAGAGCTGAAACGCATAGAAATCGCAATGATAATCGCACGCGGCACTAAATTATCCGTTTTTGACGAGCCGGAAGCGGGAATTGACCTCTGGAGCTTCAACAACCTTATAAATGTTTTTGAAAAAATGCATGAAAACATCAACGGGTCAATTGTCATCATCTCACACCAGGAGAGAATACTCAATATTGCCGACAAAATCGTTGTCATTGCCGGCGGACGAATCGAAAGAATCGGAACAAAAGAAGAAATCATGCCGGGCATGATGCATGCAAGCGAGACCTGCAGCGTTCTTGAGGGCAAAGTGGTATAAGGAGCAAAAAATGGACAAAATTGAAAAAAACCTGCTTGCAACGATTGCCGGAATAAATGTTATGCCGGAGGGGGCATACAATATCCGCGCAAACGGCGGTCTTGCGGGAAGAAATACGACAGAAAACATTGATATTGTTACGAAAAAGGACAAGCCCGGAATAGATATATTCATAAAGGCGGGAACAAAGGGAGAAACGGTTCATATTCCGGTTATAATCAGTCAGACAGGGCTTGATGACCTTGTATATAACGACTTCCATATAGGAGAGGACTGCGATGTTACGATAATCGCAGGCTGCGGAATCCACAACTGCGGCGAAAAGATGTCAAGGCATGACGGAATACACAGCTTTTTTGTCGGAAAGAATGCAAAGCTCCGTTATGTTGAAAAGCATTACGGAGAGGGCGACGGAGCAGACGTGCCCGGCAACGGAGACAACGTGATGAATCCGACGACAATCGTAAACCTCAGCGAGGGCAGCAGCATGGAGATGGAAACAACGCAGATCCGCGGCATTGATTCAACAAACCGCGTTACCCTTGCAAGGCTCGAAAAGGACGCGTCTCTTGTGATTCACGAGAAAATCATGACTCACGGCACACAGACAGCAAAAACCGAATTCAGCGTTGACCTTGACGGTGAAAATTCAAGCGCGAATGTCGTGTCGCGTTCCGTTGCAAAGGACAAATCCACGCAGGTCTTTGTGTCAAAGGTGAACGGCAACAATAAATGCGCAGGTCACACCGAATGTGACGCTATTATCATGGACGGAGCCAGCGTAAAGGCTGTGCCTGAAATTACGGCGAACAGCACCGAGGCAAGCCTTATCCATGAGGCGGCAATCGGCAAAATCGCGGGCGAACAGCTTATCAAGCTCATGACGCTCGGTCTTTCCGAGAAGGAAGCCGAGGAGCAGATAGTAAACGGATTTTTGAAGTAATTTTATGTCATAAAAAATAAATCGTCATGCGCAGCGTGCGTTTTCCGTACCGCGACGAATAGCATTGCTTTTTTAGAAAGAAAGTGAGGAAAAAATGAAATCAAAGGTTTATTTTTCACGAAAAATCACTCCTGAAAAGATTATTTCAATGTATCGTCTGCTCGGAAGGGAGCTTTCGGGTAGAGTTGCTGTCAAGGTACATTCGGGAGAGGCGGGAAATCAGAATTTTCTGCATCCGGAGTTCTGGAAGCCGGTGATTGACAGCGTGGGAGGAACGGTTGTCGAGTGCAACACGGCGTACGGCGGCGAGCGCAACTCGACCGAAAAGCATGAAAAGCTGATGGAAAAGCACGGCTGGAAAAAATATTTTGACGTTGACATCATGGACGCCGAAGGACCTGACGTCAGAATACCGATTCCGGACGGGTTTGCCATAAAGGAAAACTTTCTCGGAAAAAATATTATGAATTATGATTCTATGCTTGTGCTTGCACATTTCAAAGGGCATCCCGCAGGGGGATACGGAGGCGCTCTCAAGCAGCTTTCAATCGGCTGCGCGTCCTCGGAAGGCAAGTCGTATATTCATTCGGCAGGTTTTACAAAGGACCAGAACATTGTCTGGGGACACATGGCGGAGCAGGACAAATTTCTTGAGGCGATGGCAGATGCCGCCGGCACTGTGGTAAACCTTTTCGGAGAAAACATAGCTTATATAAACGTCATGGCGAATTTGTCCGTTGACTGCGACTGCTGCGCCGTTGCGGAAGACCCGTGCATGAAGGATATAGGCGTTCTTTCCTCACTTGACCCGGTCGCAATAGATCAGGCTTGCCTTGACCTTGTATATGCATCGGATGACCCGGGAAAAGCACATTTTATAGAGAGAGTAGAATCGCTTCACGGTGTTCATACAATCGAGGCGGCGGCAAAGCACGGCATCGGAAGCCGCGAATATGAGCTTGTCGAGGTAGAATAATAATTTTTTTGGCAAAAATAAACTTTTGGGGGATTTTTCACGTAAAAATCCCCTTTTTGTTTTGCAATATAGCAATTTATATCGGTATCGTAAAAATTCATCAAAAATGTAATGCCTAAACATATAAAAACAAAAAATTATTATTTTTATTAACAGCGACAGCCAAAGCGATTATAACGGAAACAAAAAAAGGAGATTTTGTTTCCAGGGTGAAAGACAAAATTATCTGCGCGTCAATCGAAAGCCTTCGCAGCGAAGGACTGAAGTTTTCAGTAGATACATTGGCAAGCAAACTGAAAGTTTCAAAGAAAACGATATATAAATATTTTCCCGACAAGGAAGCGCTTGCTTTGGCTATATATGAAAAGTATTATGCCGAGGCGATGAAAAAGGCTAAAATGCTGACAGACGGAAGAACGCCGCATGTACGCTTGGATTTGCTTTATCTTTATTTTGACTCAAAGACAATGATTTCCGGAGATATTTTCAATAAGTATAAGCTAAATGATTCCGTATATATCTATGCGGCGGAGCAGAATGACGAGCTTTGGAAATTTATTTCCGCGTTTTTCGCAGAGAGTAGCCCGGATGAAAACACGGACGCCGTCAGGATCATTGTTGACGGTACATTTGAAAAACTTTGCAGTGCGCGTCTGTGTCCCGACGCTGTTATAGAAAGGCTGGTTAAACTTATATGATTATAGGATTTCTTCGCATTTTTGCGATAATATGCGCCGCGGTTATCTGCGGGAAAATTATTTCAAAGCTGAAGCTACCCGCCATTCTCGGCTGGCTTATCGCGGGTATTGTTTTCGGACCGTATCTCGGCGGG
>JBJFAQ010000162.1:0-3609 GCA_051887995.1 Eubacteriales bacterium | reverse complement strand
ACCCGATTACATCGAGGAAAATGTTTCGACAAAGGTAATAAAGATAATTCAGAGTGATACAGGCGTTGTCAACAAGATGGTCTGGAGAAAATTCTGACAAGATGAACCGGTTTCCGAACAGAGAAATCGGTTCATTCTATATGTACAAATCGAAAAATCTGTGGTACAATAAAGAAAAAACGCGGAGGGACGTTTTATGAATATACTTGTGACCGGGGCGAAAGGCTTTGTCGGCAGAAATCTTGTTGAAAACCTAAAAAATATACGCGATGGCAAGAACCGCACTCGCCCGAATATTATTGTTGACAAAATATACGAATATGACCTTGACAGCACACCTGCAGAGTTTGACGAATACTGCAAAGAGGCAGATTTTGTGTTCAATCTCGCAGGCGTCAACCGTCCGAAAGATCCCGCAGATTTTAAGGCGGGCAATTTCGGGTTTGCATCGCTCCTGCTTGATACGCTGAAAAAGCATGGAAGCAAAGCTCCGGTCATGCTCTCCTCGTCGATTCAGGCGACCTTGCAGGGGCGCTTCGGCACATCGGAATACGGGCTTTCCAAGAAGGAAGGAGAGGAGCTTTTCTTCGATTACAGCAAGAAAACCGGAGTTAAGGTGCTTGTATACCGTTTCCCGAACATAGTCGGCAAATGGGTGCGCCCGAACTACAACAGCGCGGTGGGTACATTCTGCAACAATATCGCAAACGACCTGCCGATTACGGTAAACGACCCTTCTGTGGAGCTGGAGCTTCTGTTTATTGACGATTTAATTGAGGAAATGTTTGACGCACTTGAGGGAAAGGAGCATCACTGCGAGTTTGACGGTGTAAATACCGTGCTGACTGAAAGCGGAAGGTATTGTGCCGCGCCTGTCACGCACAGGGCGACGCTCGGATACATAGTTGAGTGTCTGCACAGGTTCCACGATCAGCCAAAGACGCTTGTTGTACCGGAAATTCCAAACGGCAGCTTTGAAAAGAAGCTGTATTCGATGTATCTGTCCTATTTGCCGAAAGAAAAGGTCGCGTTTCCGCTCAAGATGAATGTAGACGGGCGCGGGAGCTTTACAGAACTTCTCAAAACCGAAAAATGCGGGCAGGTAAGCGTCAACATTTCAAAGCCCGGCATTACGAAAGGGCAGCATTGGCACAATTCAAAGTGGGAGTTTTTCATCGTTGTGTCGGGGCACGGACTGATTCAGGAACGCAAAATCGGTACGGACGAGGTGCTCGAATTTGAAGTCAGCGGTGAAAAGATCGAGGCTGTACATATGTTGCCGGGTTACACGCATAATATTATCAATCTCTCGGACACAGAAGATCTTGTTACCGTAATGTGGGCAAACGAACAGTTTGATCCCGCAAAGCCGGATACGTTCGGGGAGACGGTGTGAAAAAATTATTTTACGTCCGATAAGCCTTTTGTTTCTTTTCTGTTTTTCCCTTAAAAAGTTTTTTTCGGAAAAGTTTTCTATGGATATTTTTCGCCATTGAAGCAAACAATAACCTTGAAAACTTCCACGAAAGTGGTTTTTAAGGAGAAAAAAATGAAAGCAACAGGAATCGTAAGAAGAATTGACGACCTCGGTCGTGTAGTCATACCGAAAGAAATCCGCCGTACCATGAGAATCCGTGAGGGCGACCCGCTTGAAATCTATACTGACAGAGAGGGCGAGGTCATATTCAAAAAATACTCTCCGATAGGAGAGCTTGCGTCTTTTGCGGCGCAGTATGCCGAGACGCTCCACAAAACCTGCTCTCTTTCCGTTGTCATCTGCGACAGGGACGCGGTTATTGCCTGCTCGGGCGTTTCAAAAAAGGATTACAGCGATCACAGGCTTTCCGATGAACTGGAATCCATAATAGAGGGCAGAAACCTCTACGTATGGCATGAGGGCGAGGAGAAGCTGCCCGTGATAGCCGACGGCGGCACGCATTTTATAAGCTGTGCAATGCCGATTCTCTCCGAGGGAGACATTGTCGGATGCGTGGCATCCGTTGCATCAGGCGGCGAGGAGCGCGGCAGGGAAGCGGCGAGTACGGACATCGAAACAAAGCTTATACTGACGGCGGCGGGATTTCTCGGAAAGCAGCTTGAAAGTTAAATCAGAGATATATGAAAAAAGCCGTGAGAGATATGTAAGGGTATCTCTCACGGCTTTTTATATATGACCGAAACCGAAAAGGATTTTCTTTTGCAAAATCTCTTTACAAAGCAAGAAAAGTGTGATAAAATAAAAAACAGGTTATCCGCCCATAGCTCAGCCCGGATAGAGTACCAGATTCCGATTCTGAGGGTCGAGGGTTCAAATCCCCCTGGGCGGGCCAAGAAACAAACCTCTTTGTCTATACAGACACAAGAGGTTTTTCTAATATCGCGCCGATAGTATTTACGCCCGATTAAAATGCTATTGTAAAGGTTTTCTGACGCGTCCGAATAGTTAAGAAATGAGATGCACACGAGAAAAAACAGTATTAAAAAAAGAGGTGAATCTGATGAATTATTTGAGGGGCATACGGCTGAGAGAAATGCCGCCTGAGGATTCATATCTTCATAATTTGCCGCTTGTGAGGCATCTTATGTCGCGGGACAGCCTTGATTTTAAAGCGCCTGTTACTTTTCTTGTCGGCGAAAACGGAACAGGTAAGTCCACGCTGCTTGAGGGCATTGCTGTTGCCATGGGCTTCAATGCGGAGGGCGGATCAAGGGATTTCCGCTTTTCCACGCGGGATTCTCATTCAGATTTATATAAATATCTGACAACAATCAAAACTAAGACCCCGAAGGACGGATTTTTTCTCCGTGCTGAAAGCTTTTACAACACGGCAAGTTATCTGGAAGAAAACAGCAGTATGCGTCGCTACGGAGGAACATCCTTTCACAGCCAATCTCACGGAGAGGCGTTTCTTTCCCTTGTGCTGAACCGCTTTGAGGGAAGCGGTCTTTATTTGCTTGACGAACCCGAAGCGGCGCTGTCGCCCCAAAGGCTCATGTCCCTTATCGCGGCGCTTGACCGAATTGTAAAAAACAATTCTCAGTTTATTATTTCCACCCATTCACCGATACTGATGGCATATCCGGACTCCGAGATACTTCAGCTTTCGGAAAACGGAATCGAAAAGGTTTCTTACCGCGATACCGAACACTATAAAATCACGAAGCAGTTTATAGAAATGCCCGAACGCATGATAAAACTGCTGCTTGAGGAATAGTTTGAATGTTTTAAGAGACGGTATACCTTGTTTTTGGAGAGCCTATGCTTCCTTTTACGCTCTTTATAAGTTTCGGAGCTCATGAAAACATATATAGCATAAAAATCCAAGCCGCAGGCTTGGATTTTTATGATGTTTCAGATTATTTTAAGTTTTTGACGGGAGAACATCCGGTTCTTTTTCATTTGCGAGATGCTTTATCCATTTATATCGGTTGCATCTTACCGCAACTGGCAGGCATTTGAATATCTGGTCGGAATTGAGTATGGCAACAACGGCGACCGGATGCAGATTCCATACGAACGCACCGAGAAAGGTCAGTGGCATGACGATAAACCAAGTGGAGACAAGGTTCATATACATGATGAATTTTACGTCTCCGCCGCCCTTGATT
>JBJFAQ010000161.1:0-3627 GCA_051887995.1 Eubacteriales bacterium | reverse complement strand
ACGCTTCAGCCTATTGATCGTTACGGTATCGATGCCGCAATTCTCTTTTCCGACGGCGATATTATGGGAGCGGTTCTTGACCGCAATGGTCTCAGACCTGCAAGATACTATATAACAAAAGACAATAAGCTGATTCTTTCCTCCGAAGTCGGCGTGCTTGATATTCCGCCGGAGGATATTGTCTGCAAATCACGGCTTAAGCCCGGCAAAATGTTGCTTGTTGACACTCTGAAAAAGAAGGTCGTTTCCGACGAGGAATGTAAAGAGTTTTACGCGGCAAGACAGCCTTACGGCGAGTGGCTTGACAGCAATCTTGTAAAGCTCGCCGACCTTCCCATACCGAACAAAAAAGTTCCCCAGTATTCTGAGGAAGAGAGAAACAGACTTTATAAAATTTTCGGGTACACATATGAGGATATAAACGAGGCAATTCTCCCGATGGCGAAGAACGGAATTGAAGCTACGGCTTCGATGGGCTGTGATATTCCTCTTGCGGTGCTCTCCGAAAAGCATCAGCCGCTTTTCAATTATTTTAAGCAGCTCTTTGCGCAGGTAACAAACCCTCCGATTGACGCGCTGAGAGAAGAGGTTGTGACCGATACCACGGTTTATGTCGGCTCTGACGGAAATCTCCTCTGCGAAAAGCAGGAAAACTGCTCCGTGCTTCAGATTCACAATCCGATTCTCACATCGGTCGACCTTATGAAGATAAGGTATATGGACAGACCGGGCTTCAAGGTTCAAACAGTCTCTCTGCTTTATTATAAAAACACATCGCTTGAAAAGGCACTCGACAGACTGTTTGTAGACTGCGACCGCGCATATAAAAACGGGGCAAATATCATAATTCTTTCCGACCGCGACGTTGACGAGACGCATGTGGCGATACCGTCGCTCCTTGCCGTTTCGGCAATAGAACAGTATCTTATCCGCACAAAGAAGAGGACTGCGGTATCCATAATTCTTGAAAGTGCCGAGCCGAGAGACGTGCATCATTTTGCAACACTGCTTGGCTATGGAGCAAGAGCTATAAATCCGTATCTTGCTCAGGAGAGCATTTCGGCTCTCATCGACAGCGGAAGACTTGATAAAGACTATCACACCGCAATTTCGGACTACAATAACGCAATTCTGCACGGAATTGTCAAAATTGCCTCTAAGATGGGCATCTCAACCTTGCAGTCCTACCAGTCGGCGCAGATTTTTGAAGCTGTCGGCATCTGCAAAGAGGTAATTGACAAGTATTTTACAAATACGATAAGCCCTGTCGAGGGTATCGGTCTCAGAGAAATAGGCGAAGGCGTTGAGTGGAGACACAATCAGGCATTTGACCCTCTGGGCCTCGGCGTTGACAAAACACCGGAGAGCGTCGGAATGCACAAGCTCCGTTCGGGCAAAAACGCGGAGGATCACCTCTATAATCCAAAGACCATCATTGCTCTGCGCGAGGCAACTCATACCGGCTCTTACGAAAAATTCAAGGAATACACCGCAATGGTTGACGACGAGCGTAAGCCTCACACTTTGCGCGGACTTCTCGACTTTGTGTGGGACGAGAACGGCGGAGTGCCGCTTGACGAGGTAGAACCGGCAAGTGAGATTGTAAAGCGCTTCAAGACAGGAGCGATGTCGTACGGCTCGATTTCCGAAGAAGCTCACACCTGCATGGCGATAGCCATGAACCGTCTCGGCGGCAAGTCAAACTCAGGTGAGGGTGGAGAAGACCCCGCGCGGTTCGGCACAGAAAAAAACAGCGCGATAAAGCAGGTGGCGTCCGGAAGATTCGGCGTAACAAGCGCCTATCTTTGCAGTGCAGACGAAATTCAGATAAAGATGGCGCAGGGAGCAAAACCGGGCGAGGGCGGACATCTTCCCGGAAAAAAGGTTTATCCGTGGATTGCAAAAACACGCTATTCCACACCCGGAGTTGCTTTAATTTCTCCGCCACCGCACCACGATATTTACTCAATAGAGGACCTTGCACAGCTTATATATGACCTCAAAAACGCCAACCGCGACGCAAGAATTTCCGTGAAGCTTGTTTCGGAAGCCGGAGTAGGCACAATTGCCGCAGGCGTTGCAAAAGCAGGCGCAGGAGTTGTTCTGATATCCGGTTATGACGGCGGAACAGGCGCTGCTCCGAAAAGCTCTATTCACAACGCGGGACTTCCATGGGAGCTTGGCCTTGCGGAAGCGCACCAGACGCTGATAAAGAACGGCCTTCGTTCCCGCGTACGGCTTGAGACCGACGGAAAACTGATGAGCGGACGTGATGTTGCCATCGCGTGCATACTCGGAGCTGAAGAATTCGGGTTTGCAACGGCGCCGCTTGTTACCATGGGCTGTGTAATGATGCGCGTGTGCAACCTTGACACGTGCCCTGTGGGCATTGCAACCCAGAATCCGAATCTGCGTTGCCGTTTCTGCGGAAAGCCGGAATACGTGATGAATTTTATGACGTTCATTGCCGAGGAACTGCGGGAAATTATGGCAAAGCTCGGAGTTCGCACTGTTGACGAGCTTGTCGGACACACTGAAAAACTGACAATGCGCAAAAATCGCATTACTCACCGCGCAGACACTATTGATTTGTCGGCTCTGCTTGAAAATCTTCCGGCGGTTCATTACCGTGAAGAAGACAAGTTTGATTTTGAGCTTGAAAAATCTATTGATGAGAAGATACTGATTCCTTCTTTTGAACCGTATTTCAAGAAGGGAAAGCCTCATGAAGTATCGGTTGACGTATCGAGCACAAACCGCACTCTCGGCGCTATCCTCGGCTCTGTCATTACGAAAAAATTCGGGGACGCGCTTAGTGACGACAGTTATGTGGTTCATTGTCACGGCGGCGGTGGACAGTCCTTCGGAGCTTTTATACCGAAAGGTCTGACGCTTGAGCTGACAGGCGACGCAAACGATTATTTCGGAAAAGGACTTTCGGGCGGAAAGCTTGTGGTAAAACCCGATGATACGTCCGAATTTGAAGCGAAAGATAATATCATAATAGGCAATGTGGCGCTTTACGGAGCTACCGGAGGCGAGGCATACATTTGCGGCATCGCAGGAGAGCGCTTCTGCGTGCGCAATTCCGGCGCTTCCGCCGTTGCCGAGGGCTGCGGAGACCACGGATGCGAGTACATGACCGGCGGAAGGGCAGTTATTCTCGGAAAAACAGGTAAAAACTTTGCGGCAGGTATGAGCGGCGGAATCGCATATGTTCTTGACGAAAATCATGACCTTTATCTTAATCTGAACAAGGAAATGATTTATATGACCGAGGTTACCGAACGCCATGATGCAGATGAGCTTAAAGCCATGATTGAAAAACATGTAAAATCCACTGGCTCAAAGTTCGGCTCGCAGATTCTTGCAAGGTTTGACGAATATTTACCGAAATTCAAAAAAATCATTCCGAAAGACTATCAGAAGATGCTTGTAGCTATCGGAAAACTGGAAGAAAAGGGAGTGCCTCATGAAGAGGCGAAGCTCCAGGCGTTCTATATGACCGCAAAAGCATAAGGGGGTGAAAAAATGGGTATAGCAACAGGATTTCTGGAGTTTGCGCGCGAGAGCAACAGCTCCCCTTCTCCGAAAGAAAGAATCTGCAATTATTCAGAGTTTCATCCT
>JBJFAQ010000160.1:0-16577 GCA_051887995.1 Eubacteriales bacterium | reverse complement strand
GTTATGCTTTTTTCCGTTTCGGCAAGCAATCCCTCCGCTTTTCCGATGCGAACCGCGCACAGATAGCGACTGAAGCTCTCCCCTACCGTCTTTTTGAAATATCTCGAAAAATAGCTGTAACTCATGCCGCAGATTCCGGCGGCTTCCTTTGAGGTCACCTCAAGCGCATAGTTCTGCTCCACATAGTCAAAAAGTGCGCTTAAATATTTGTCCGTTTTTCCTCCTTCTTCAAATCGGCATCTTCTCATAAGCCAAAGACAAATGCTGCAAATCGCAGTCCTTATGGCAAAAGCAAATCCGCGGCTTTTTTCTTCATATTCGCGGGCAATTTCCCTCATTTTTGCGGGAATCCCACTCCCACGCAGGTCCTCCGGCTCAAAAACGCCTGCTTTCCCAACAGGCGAAGGAAAAAACGACGGCATAACTCCCTCCTCAAGCGCAAACAGCTCGGGGGCACGTATAATATCCGCGTCAAACTGCACCACGATGTATTTTGTCGGTCCGTCCGTCTCTGCTTCGATTCGGTGAACCTCGCCCGAAGGTATAACAATGAGCGCGCCCTTTCCGAAAGCAAATTTTTCTTTTCCTATCCACACACTTCCCCCGCCCGAAAGGCAGTAAATCAGTTCGACCGCAGGGTGAAGATGTGACTTTGCCATCATGCCGCTTCCCTTTTTCGACTGCGTGTGGGATAAAAACGGATAATATACTCCGTCAGCCGTCCGACGCTTCTTTTCAACCGGATATTCTCCGCCGTAAATATATGAAATGCTTTCGAGTCCGTTTTCCTTTTTCATATAAATCCTATCACAAAATTTTATTATTTTTAGATATTTTTATTATATCATATTTTTCGCCGTTATGCCATAATAAGGCTGAAAAAAATTTCGGAGGTAAAAAATGGACTTCATAAAAGAAAAAATCAGAGTATCGGCGGAAAAGCTGGCTTCTCTTTCAGAGCAGGTCATATGCGAGCCGCAGCTCGAATACCTTGCCTGCGGATATAAAAAGGACAACACAATTCCAGGAAAGGACGCGGGCTGGCTTCCGCTTCCGCGCGGCGCTCGGCTCGGAGGCAAGGAAAAACATTTCTGGCTTCATTTCCACGTCGATGCTCTCCCGCGCTCCGACAGAAAAGAGCTCCTTATCTCGCTTACCACCGGACTTGAAGGGCAATGGAACGCGCTTAATCCTCAGGGACTTGTTTTTCTTGACGGAAAAGCCGTTCATGCTCTTGACACAAACCATACCTGCGTTCCGGCGGAATGGGACAGAGAATACGAGGTCTATATCTATCTATACTGCGGCATGAAGGACGGGCTTTTCGATGTACTGCCGCAGATGATTGCACGCGACACCGATGTATACAGCCTGTACTGGGATATAAAAGTGCCGTACGAAGCCATGAATCCCCTTGGCGAGTCCTCATACGACTATGTAAAAATCCGCGACGTGCTTGACAGGGCGCTCCTTCTCATGGATTTCAGATACCCGGATTCCCCCGAATTTCGTGAAAGCGTAAAAAGGACCGCTTCCTATCTTAAGGAAGAGCTGTATACAAAGCTCGCCTCGCCGTCCGCGCCCGTTGTCAGCTGCATAGGACACACGCACATCGACGTCGCGTGGAAATGGACGGTTGCGCAGACGCGCGAAAAGGCGGAACGTACCTTTTCGACGGTTCTTAGCCTCATGCGCCGCTACCCCGAGTTCAAATTCATGTCAAGTCAGCCTCAGCTTTTTGAATTTATAAAAGAAGCAAACCCGGAAATGTACGCCGAGATAAAAGAGCGCGTAAAAGAGGGCAGATTTGAGGTCGAAGGTGCAATGTGGCTTGAAGCCGACACAAACCTTATAAGCGGCGAAAGCCTCGTCAGACAAATTCTTTTCGGAAAGCGATTTTTGCGCTCGGAATTCGGCATCGAAAGCCGTGCGCTCTGGCTTCCCGATGTGTTCGGATACAGTGCGGCTCTTCCCCAGATACTGCGCAAAAGCGGTATAGACAGATTTTTTACCGCAAAGCTGTTCTGGAGCGAAAGCAACAAAGTCCCGCATGATATTTTTATGTGGCGCGGAATAGACGGCTCGGAGATTTTCACCTCGATAGCAAGAAGTTACGTCAAAAAAATGACGCCCGAATGTATATACGACACGTGGCGCAACTTCCGTGACAAAAGCCTCACGGGAAAGGTGATAAACACCTTCGGCTACGGTGACGGCGGCGGAGGTCCGACTTTCGAGATGCTTGAATATCACAAGCGCCTGAAATATGGTCTGCCCGGCATGCCAAGAACGGTCATAGAAAAGGCGATGGACTGCTTTGACACACAGCAGAGCGATTTTGAGAAGAACACAAAGGCACTGCGAAAGAAGCAGAAGTGGTCGGGAGAGCTTTATCTTGAGATGCACCGCGGCACCTACACGTCGATAGCAAAAAACAAAAAGAACAACCGAAAAAGCGAGCTTCTGTATCAGGAGGCGGAAACTCTTTCGGTCTTGGACACGGTGCTTCTCGGCGGCGCATACGACAGCGAAACCTTTGCGCGGAACATAAAGAACATTTTGCTTAACCAATTCCACGACATCATTCCCGGCTCTTCAATAAAAGAGGTTTACGAGGTCACGGACGCAGAATATGAGCGTATTCTGCGCGAGGGGCGAGCCATTGCCGACGAAAAGCTGAGCAGCCTTGCCGAAAACGTAAATTCACGCGGGGGCGTTCTCGTTTACAATCCCACGCCGTTTGCCCAGAGCGATATTGTAAAGCACGGCGGGAAAACGTATTATGCCGAAAACGTTCCCGCGCATGGCTACCGCATCACAGACCGGGAAGCGGAGCTGTTTTGCGTTCATACCGGCGAGCGCGTGATAGAAAACGGAATAGTCCGAGTCACATTCGACGAAAAATATCAGATAAGCTCCGTTTACGACATTGAAAACGAACGCGAAATAATCCCGGAGGGCGAGCGCGCAAACCGTCTTGAGATTTTCGAGGACATGCCGCGTGCATACGACGCATGGGAAATCACAAGCTACTACAAGCAGAAAAAATGGCTCTGTGACGACGTAAGCGCAGTGGAAAAGACACCATGCGGCTTCCGAATTACAAGAAAATACCAAACCTCCCGAATCGTTCAGGATATAAGCCTACGACCCGGTTCACGACGTATTGATTTTGCAACTGAGATAGACTGGCATGAGGACCATGTACTCTTAAAGGCCGTATTTCCGCTCGATATTCATTCGGAGCGTGCGACATATGACATTCAGTTTGGAAACATCGAACGCCCCACACACGCAAACACAAGCTGGGACGAAGCAAAATTTGAAGTCTGCGCGCACAAGTGGGCAGACCTTTCGGAAACGGGCTACGGCGTCAGTCTCCTGAATGACTGCAAGTACGGCTATTCCTGCGAGGAGAACGTACTCTCTCTGTCGCTTCTGAAAGCGGCGACAGACCCGAACCCCGAAGCGGACCGCGGCCACCACAGCTTCACCTATTCCCTCTATCCTCACACGGGAGATTTCAGAGAGGGCGGCACTGTGCGCGAGAGCTACCTTCTCAATATGCCGCTTGAAACACGCACGGTGACGCAGAAAAACGGAAAGCTCCCCGAAATCTATGCCGCGGTCTCCTGCGACAAAGAAAACATCGTAATCGAAACGATAAAAAAAGCAGAGGACAGCGATGATGTCATCGTACGCCTGTTCGACGCATGGAACTGCCGCACACGCGCGTCACTCACCTTCGGTTTTGACTTCAGAGATGCATATATCTGCGACCTTATGGAGGAAAACGACATAAGGATACCGCATGAGGGCAGAAATATCACGCTGAACGTAAAAAATTTCGAGATAGTCACTCTAAAACTTGTAAAATAAAGAATCCCGCGGAAGAAAAACTTCTTCCGCGGGATTTTTTGCTCATCCGAGCTTCTTTTTGCGCGCTTTTTTCTTGTCTGCGCGATTTTCAGTAAAACGTAGCCACCGGATTTTCGGGCTTTGCGGCAAAGGATGTTTTTCCTTCGGTCAGCACCGGACCTTTGCGCCCGTAGAGCTTGCAAAATTCGTATGCGACCTTGGCTGTGACCGTCACCCACTCGCCGTCATGCAAAGACACCGCCTCAGGCAGGCGGCAGACAAAGCCGCTGTATGCAATGTCCTCGGCACAGCAGGTCATAATAGGACGGCCGACAACAAATTCGTTTGACGCAAGCGAAGGATTTCTCGCCACCATGCCCTTGAATCTGACCTTTTTTCCGATGTAAGACTTCATATCCTCGGAAAGGTCGCGGTACCAGAGCGCAAAATCCTCGTCCGCAATCTCGATAACGTCCGCAGTCTTGTCAAAAGGAAGCGGGTCTTCTATCTCGTCGTACTCCACACTGCCGTCAGGATAGTCATATACAATAGCCGCACTGCGGCTCACGCCGCGCACAATCTTGTGAAATTCGTCCTTGTCAACATTTTTGCTGTCCGCACGGTTGAAGACTACCATCTCCGCATCCTTTAGCTTGTCAACAACAAGCGAACGCATGTTCGCGTTATATGAAACAAAGGTAGAGGCGTCGGCAAAGAGCAGCTGCTGATATATAGCCCAGTCCTCCGGCATTGCCGCATAAAAAGAGGAAAGCTGCCACATTCCGTTATATTCGACTATAATGCGGTCAATGCGGCGCTTTGAGGATATCGCCGAAAGGGCTTCTTTTGTCAAAGCGCCCTCTTCCTCTATAAGCTCAAAGAATACGTTCTGCCCCCAGAAACGCGAAGGGTCGTATTCTTCCTCGCCCTCCTCGCAGACAAGCAGCAGTGTTTTTTCTCCAGAATTGAATTTTTTGTCCTCAAGGGACTCCTGAATGAATTTTGTCTTGCCGGATTCGAGAAATCCGGTGAAAAGATAAACAGGTATATTTCTTGCGGCCATTTTCAGACTCCGAATCCGGCGGCTATCTTCGCCTCATCAAGCTCAGAGCCTATAACACACAGCCTGCCCGTTACATCTGCGCTTCCGTTTCGCACATCGGGCTCGCCCGGAACATAATCAAAATGTATCCAGCTTCCGTCCTCTGCCTCGACTATTCCCTTTGCGCGCAGTATAATTCCGTAGCCGGCGTCGCCTCCGTCAAAGCTACGGAGCACCGAAAGAATCTTTTCTTTTGTGAATTTCTTCGTTGTCTCGACACCCCAGCTTGTAAACACCTCGTCCGCATGGTGATGATGTCCGTGACAGCCGCAGTCCTCGCCGTGCTCGTGATGGTGACCGTGCTCGTCCTCGTCGTGATCATGGTGGTGGCAATGCTCGTCCTCCTCGTGATCATGGTGGTGGCAGTGCTCGTCCTCGTCGTGATCATGGTGGTGGCAGTGCTCGTCCTCGTCATGGTCGTGGTGGTGACTGTGCTCGTCCTCGTCATGGTCGTGGTGGTGTTCATGCTCCGCCTCAGAAGCGAGGCGTGCAAGCTCGGATTCAAGCGTGCTCTTTCTTTCCATCGCCTCAAGCAGCTTCTTTCCGTCGAGCTTATCCCAATCGGTCGTGACTATCGAAGCCGTGGGATTCTGCTCGCGCAAGAGAGCGACAGCCTCCGCAATCTTTTCCTCTTTTGCACCCGCGGTACGGCTGAGGACTATGCACGCGGCGTTCTTTATCTGGTCGCAGAAAAACTCACCGAAGTTTTTCATGTACATTTTGCATTTTCCGACATCCGCAACCGTTGTAAAACCGTTCAGCGCCGCGTCCTGTGCCTCGATTCCCTGCACCGCGCGGATAACGTCGCTCAGCTTGCCGACGCCGGACGGCTCAATAAGGATACGGTCGGGATGAAATTCGTCAAGCACCTTTCTAAGAGCCTTTCCGAAATCGCCGACAAGTGAACAGCAAATGCAGCCCGAGTTCATTTCGGTTATTTCTATCCCCGCGTCACGCATGAATCCGCCGTCAATGCCTATCTCACCGAACTCATTTTCGATAAGCACGAGTTTTTCACCCGCATAAGCCTCTTTAATGAGCTTTTTTATAAGCGTTGTCTTGCCTGCTCCGAGAAATCCGGAAAAAATATCTATTTTTGTCATCAAAAACGCTTCCTTTCTTTTCCGTCATAATTTTACCTTTAATTATAATCCCAATTTTTTAAAAATTCAAGCACAAAAAGAGGATTTTACCCTCCTTTGCAAAATAATTTTCGGAAAACTGTTGCAATGAGCGATAAAATATGATAAAATAGGAAAAATATCAATAACGGAGGTAAAAATATGTTTGAAAGATTGCTCGACGCCGCAGATTCGGCAACGAAAACCGCTTCCGGAATCGGCAGCTGGTATTCCATCATAATGATAGTTGTTCTTGTCGCCGTCATGTACTTTTTCATGATTCGCCCGCAGAGAAAGCAGGAAAAAGAGACAAACGCAATGAGAAACGCGCTTCAGGTCGGAGATGAAATCACGACAATCGGCGGTATCATAGGTAAAATAGTCAGCATTAAGGACGAAACCTGCATGATTGAAACAGGTCATGACAGAACAAAGATAAGAATTCTCAAAAGCGCCGTCAGATGTGTTGACGTAAAGGCAGAAGACGCACAAAACTAATCATAAATAACGCTTCCGAAGCATTATAATAATTTGTAATGATTATTTCGGAGGCGTTTTTATGAACAAAAAAAATTTAGGCGGCACAAGGAATAACTCAAAAGGCGCATCCGTTCAGGGTGCAAAGGAAGAATTTTCTTTAAAGGACAGCGCGGTCTCTGTGTTGCTTGGCGTCGGCATCATGTGCATAGCGGCCCTTCTTATGCTTCTTGTGGGAAGCATAATCTCGTATACATCGGCGGACCCGTCGGCAACCGAAAAATACATCTCCCTCGCAGCGCTGTATCTCAGCATATTTGCCGGAGGGTTTGCCACGGTGAAATTTTACCGTTCATACCCTCTTGTAAACGGAATTTTCTTTGCCGCGGCGGCTCTGCTTGTCGTTTTTCTCATGAAGCTGATCCTCACCGGAGGAAAGGGCGAAAATATAGAGGCTTCCTCAATTCTTTCCGCCTGCATCATACCCGACGCGCTTGCAGCGGCGCTTCTCGGCAGCCGCCGCTCACATAAAATAAGGAGCAGAAAGGCTCCGAACTTCAGAAAAAAACACTAAAATACATAAAAAGGACGTGATATTATGCTGCATATCGTAAAAGTACCGGGAAGAAAGCTCGCCTATGACACATCGAGCGGCGCAGTAATCCCGCTCTCTGCGCTTGCATACAAGATGCTCGGCGCACTTGAAACTCCGCTTGCTCCCACATGCCCCACTTCTCTGCGCTATGAGCTTGCAAAATATGACAGCGAGGACGTGTCGGAAACATATGAGAGCCTGTATGAGCTTCAGAAAAACGGCTTTCTGTTTGCCCAAGACAGCGGCATTGTGTCACTGCGCCTTGACGGCGAATACTCGGCTCAGAGCAACGAAGAAATTGAGCTACTGCTTAAAACCGCGGCGTCCGATGAGCACGGCAAAAAATTTGCCGCCGTCGGAGGGACGGAAGATCAGAGGAGCTATACCCTCGAAAGTGCAAAAAAGTACGGGTTTATGTAAAGCAGGATAAGCACGGAAGCCATGCGGCTTTAACGCTTAAGACCTAAGGCAAAGGTATAAGCATCGCTCCAATAATTGAAAATTTTCGCCCGCCTTTTTTAAAAGGCGGCGCATTCCAAGGCGCGTAGCCTCGGTCGCCCTCCGCAGAGGGCGAAATTTCCTTTTAGCGCTTTCTTTTTCCTTAACTTTTTCTTTGCGCCTTTTTCGCCAAAGGAAAAGCGGCTGTGGACTTTACGCATTTTTGCGTCGTATTGATTTTTCTGAGGTGCTACCTGACCTCTTTGCGCGGAAGCCGCATGGCTTCCGCGCTTGTTTTTCCTTCACGTAATTATAAAATACAAGCAACCCAAAAAGCAAGCCGAGCGCCGCTGCACATGTAACAGCGGCGCTCGGCTTCATTTTTTTCTGTTTTTACTGCTGCGCGGCAAGCTTTTTCTTTGCCTGATCTTTAAGACGCAGCTCGTTGTTCAAAATTCTCTTGCGCAGACGTATTGATTTCGGCGTGACCTCAATCAGCTCGTCGTCTGCAATAAATTCAATAGCCTCCTCAAGGCTGAAGATAATCGGGGGGGTGAGCAGCAGCTTTTCATCAGCGCCGGAGGAACGAATCGCCGTCAAATGCTTTTTCTTGCAGGGATTGACCGCAATGTCCTGTCCCTTCGGGTTCTGCCCGACTATCATACCTTCGTAAACAGGTGTGGCGACGCCGACAAACATATCTCCGCGCTCCTGAGTGTTGAAAAGACCGTAGCTCGTGGTTTCTCCGTCCTCGGAAGCGATAAGAGAACCTGTGTATCTCATCGGAATGTCTCCCTTGTAAGGCTGATATCCGTCAAAGACAGAGTTGATGATGCCCTCTCCGCGCGTATCGGTCATAAACTCCGAGCGATATCCGAACAGGCATCTTGCGGGAATTGAGTATTCGATTCGCATACGCCCGCCGTGGGGATTCATTTCAAGCAAGTCTCCCTTGCGGCGTCCGAGCTTTTCAATGACGCTTCCCGTACATTCCTCCGGAACATCAATGGAAACACGCTCCATAGGCTCGCATTTCTTGCCGTCAATCTCCTTGTAGAGCACACGGGGCGTACTGCAGCAAAGCTCGTAGCCCTCGCGTCGCATCGTTTCGATGAGAATGGAAAGGTGCATTTCTCCCCTGCCCGCAACCTTGAACTGGTCTGTGGTCTCACCGTCCGAAACTCTAAGTGAAACGTCTTTAAGAAGCTCCTTGTAAAGCCGCTCGCGGAGCTGGCGGGAGGTGACAAATTTGCCCTCACGTCCCGCAAACGGGCTGTCATTGACGGAGAATGTCATTTCCATCGTCGGCTCGCTGACCTTGACAAATTCAAGCGGCTCGGGGCAGTTTACCGATGTAATGGTATCGCCTATCGTTATGTCCGAAGCGCCCGAAAAGCAGACAATGTCTCCGACCGTTGCAGTATCGACAGGGGTTCTTGTAAGCCCGTCAAACTGATAAATCGAAACGATTTTCGTCTTTTTCGGAGCGGAATCGGAGTGGTAATTGCATACAAGAGCCTCCTGATTCTGCTTAAGCGTTCCGCGCTCGATGCGCCCTATGCCGATACGTCCGACAAAATCATTATAGTCAATTGAGGACACGAGAAGCTGAAGTTCTCCGTCGGGGTCGCCCTCCGGAGCGGGCATATATTCAAGAATAGTATCGAAAAGAGGTTTGAGGTCAGTCCCTGTCTGATACGGAGAAAGAGATGCCGTGCCGTTTCTGCCGGAGCAGAAAATCATCGGGCTGTCAAGCTGCTCATCTGTCGCGTCAAGATCCATAAGAAGCTCCAGAACCTCCTCTTCGACCTCATCAAGGCGCGCATCGGGCTTGTCAATCTTGTTTATGACGACAATTACTCTGTGATTCAGCTCCAGCGCTTTCTGAAGCACAAATCGCGTCTGGGGCATCGGGCCTTCCGCGGCGTCAACAAGCAGAATAACTCCGTTTACCATCTTGAGGATGCGTTCAACCTCGCCTCCGAAATCCGCGTGACCGGGGGTGTCGACAATATTGATTTTTACGCCGTTATAGTGAACGGCGGTGTTTTTGGCAAGAATGGTTATTCCGCGTTCTCGCTCAAGCGCGTTACTGTCCATGACGCGCTCGGTTGTCGCCTGATTGTCGCGGTATACTCCGCCCTGCTTCAGCATCTCATCGACAAGAGTTGTCTTTCCGTGGTCAACATGGGCGATAATCGCCACATTTCTCAAATCTTCTCTTTTCAAGTTACGTCCCCCAATGTTTCACTGTTATCTTACAGCAATATTTCACCGCTTTCTTCCGCGGCCTTTTTTCACATTTTATTATTATATCACATTTTCTTGTCGGAATAAACAGTTGTTGCGACAATTTTGCAAACTGTTTTCGGATTTTGTTTGTGCATTTTGTGTAAAAATGCCGTTTTTTGCTGATAATATCTGCTTTGAGGATTAAATTTTCGCCGATTTTTCTCTGATTTCACATTCGGAACATAAAATTCGAATCACGTCAAATATATTTTTCGATTTGCATGATGTAATAAACATATCTAATATAAGGTTAGACCGAAAAAATGCTTTAAGTATGTCTAATTATTCTTCGTAATCTTTAAAAGTTAGAAATCAGTCATGCGTTTTTGCATTATATCCATGGAATGTTTTACCGTTTTCTATAAAAAACGCTTGACAATTCTGGAAATATATGATAAACTTGAAACATCCAAAAGTGCCTGAGAGGATATTTTTCGTCCTTTTTCTATGTATTTTGCAAAATTCCGGCTGTGAGCCGGTCAAAAAGGGGATAATATATGGAAATCAAGCTTCTCCGCGAACCGAATATTGTGTATGAGGCTGCAATGCTGCTCTATAACAGCAGAAACGGTCAGTCCTGCGCAGAGCTGAAAAGCGCCATACAAAAAAAGTTCTCCATCGACACGAATGTGCTTGATAACTGTTTTGACGCCATCATTGAAATAAGCGACCATGTGACCGGTTCTCTTTCCGCAGACGAAAAGCTGCTTGATTTTCTGTTTGCAAGACACAGCGCAATGAAAGGCTGTTTTGCTTTTTATCTGCTGCACGACGCCTGCCGGCGCGGCGCTCCGGATTTTGAAGCCGACGTAAAACGGATAAGAGACCTTTCAAAGGCCGCATTTTTCATCAATCTTTCCTCGATGCTGATGAACGATTACGCTCCCGAAGACTGGCAGGGCGATATAACAAACTATTCTGAGCTTTTCTCCTTCATTGAGACAATGCAGATACCGAATGATGAAAAGTTTGAGCTTTGCCGCCTTTACAACAACTTTGAAACATATAAAAACCTGCTTGCAGATATAATTTACGACGCCGGAAAGCTGTTTATCGAGAAATACGACGTGGTAAAGCACTACATCGGGTGGTTTCTCTCCTCCACAAGTGAGGCGCTGGAGGAAGGCGGGGTAAAATTTGTTGAGCAAAATTATGATATTACCGTTTCTTCCGCAGTCGATATACTTTATCTTCAACCGTCGATTGTAATGTGCAACTCGACCCGATATCTTATGAGCTTCACCGATGAAAAAGTATACGATTTCTTCTATATAGGCGTGCTTTTTGAGCCACTGAAGGAAATTACGGACTCATCGACGCTTGAGGATAAGCTCTGCCGCAATCTGAGGACCATCGGAGACATGCGAAAATTCGAGATTTTGCGTCTGCTGTCGGAGGGTGAAAAATACGGTCAGCAGCTCGCTTCCCTGCTCGACATCAGCACTGCGACAATATCTCACCATATGGCGCTCCTCATGGAGTGCGGCTTCGTCGAGATAAAAAGAGAGTCAAACCGCATTTATTATTGTCTGAACCGCAAGAAAATACGCGATTTTATTGATGAGCTTGCCGAAATTCTGCTTACATAATAATGAAATAGCTCCTGCACGGATATGCCGAGCAGGAGCATAATTTTTGAAAAAGGTATCAGCACTACCCGAATTTTTTCGCCCGCTTTTTCAAAAATCTTTTCTTCGCAAAATAAAAATTTTCGCCCGCTTTTTTAAAAGGCGGCGCCAGCCGAGGCGCGTAGCCTCGGTCGCCCTCCGCAGAGGGCGAAATCTCCCCCTCGGCGCTTTCTTTTTGCTAAGCTTTTTCTTTGCGCCTTTTTCGCCAAAGAAAAAGCGGCTGTGGATTTATTATTTTTTCCGCCCCGTTCCTTTTTCAAAAAACTTTTCATCACAAAATAAAAATTTTCGCCCGTATTTTTTTAAAGGCGGCGAGAGCCGAGGCGCGTAGCCTCGGTCGACCTCCGCAGAGGGCGAAATCCCCTTTCGGCGCTTGCTTGACACGGGGTGAAGATTGTAATATAATATAAATATAAAATGAGCATAATATTTCTGTACGAAAGCAAAAAGGAATTATAAATAAAATGAATGAACTCATTTCCGCGAACGCACTTTATGTGCGCGGTGAATTTGAGGAAGCTGCGAATATTTATCTGCGCCTTGCGTGGGAAGGCGATCTTGACGCCATGTTTAATATGGGCTATCTCCATCAGTTCGGAATCGGCGTCAAGGCGGACGCAAAAAAAGCGGCTGACTTCTATTACGCCGCACTTTATCTCGACGGCGGCGACGCCGCATATAACCTCGCCGTCATGACAATGAACGGCATCGGAGTTCCGCGCGACATAGCAAAAGCCATGAGAATAATGGAGAGAGCGGCAGAAAACGGCTGCCCCGAAGCACAGCTTTATCTTGCAACTGCTTATTCGGTAGGGTACGCGGGCAACCCGACGGTAAGCAACATCTGCCGTATTCCTTTTCACAAGGCGGAAAAGCGGTACGATTACTTTCAGCTCGGAGGCGCGCTGTCCGAGGAAGAGGAGAACGCAATAGAAAATGAACGCGTAAGCGCCGTAACCGGAAACGAAATAGACGCGCACAGACAGCTCTCAATGGCGGCGTCAAACGAGGATGAAAACGACGTGTACGGCGAAACGATACGAGACGCAAAGTATCTGCTCGGACTTTTCCATATCGAGGGCATCGGCTGTCCGATAAACCGCAGGCTCGGAGAAAGCCTCATACGGGACGCCGCAAGGCTCGGCTCGGACGACGCTCGCAAATATCTGCTTGACGCGAAAAAATAAAAGCTCGGAGACACCACGAATGAACGAAAAAACCAGAAAAATACTTTTTTTTGACGAGCTTGCCTCGACAAACACATACGCAAAAAGCGCACCGGACCTTGAGGACGGCGCTCTCGTCATTGCAAAACGCCAAAGCTCAGGTCACGGACGCATGGGGCGCGCTTTTGTCTCGGAGGAAGGCGGTGTTTATCTGTCGCTTGTCAAAAAGCCCGCCCTTAATGCATCGGAGCTTGCTCCGCTCACCGGAATGAGCGCAGTGGCGGTCTCAAATGCAGTCGAAAAAGTCTGCGGCGCCCGTCCTTACATCAGGTGGACAAACGACCTGCTTTTCAGCGGAAAAAAGGTCTGCGGAATACTTGCCGAAAATGTGTTTGCAGGGCAAAATATCCCTGAGCGTGTCGTAATCGGCGTCGGAATAAACGTATGCCAGCGCCCGGAAAGCTTTTCCGAAGATCTTTCTGCATCGGCGGGCACGCTTGACGCTCTGCTCGGAAAGAAAACAGATGCGGCGGAGCTTGCTCTTGCCGTCGCGGACGAGCTTGACCTCGCCTCAGACATTCTTAATGGGGGCGACAGAAAAAAAATAAATGAATACCTGAAAAAATACCGTGCGGACTGCGTAACGCTCGGGAAAAAGGTCTCCGTTCTGCTGCCCTCGCTCTGCAACGAGGCAGACCCAAGAGAAGTGTTTGCAAAGACTCCCAATCTGTTTCCGAAGGCCTATGCGCTCGATATAGACGACACCTTCGGACTTATTATAAAATACGAAAACGAAAAAGAGGACGTGCTTCGCTCGGGCGAGGTAAGCGTCAGAGAATCATTTTAAAAACCGGAGGAGGAATCCTTATGAACCTGAAAAAAATCATACTTTCTGTCTGCGGTATGTTTCTTGCGGTGCTTCTTGCCTCCTGCGGCTCATCGGGTGATGCTGAAGCCAAGAAATATGCCGAGGAAGCCATTATAGGAAGTGCATCGGAGAAGCCCGAGGTCATTTCGGCACTTTCGGATATTATATACGCACTTACGATTGATTCAATCGAACTGCCTGAATTTACAAACCCGGAGGATGCGCTCCCGCTTTGCCGCGACTCGGTTCTTAACTATCTGCTGACCACAAGCTATTCGCGTTTCAGCGGAAGCACCGCGACACTGGAAAAGGCCGCGTCGGAATACCCGAATATGAATATCACCGCCGCAATAGGCACGGCGGATTTTGAGGGCATGCTGTACAGTATTTTTAATCACGGCGGCAACGTGCGCCACAGCGACACAAAACGCTTTCAGTATCTCTCCAAAATAGAAGCGTATACTCCGGTCGTACAGACCAAGGCATGCACATACAGCCTTGATATTATTTCAATCGACGAGACCGAAAGCACCTACCGCATGACCTTTTACTGTCAGCGCGGAGAGGAAATTTCCCCCGAGTACCTCGCCGTTTTCGTAAAACGCGAAAACGCCTCATGCTATATAAATTCGCTTGAAAAAATTGCAAGCGAGAGAATAACCTGCAATCTGACGAAAACCTTTTCGTAAAAAAGAAGTGAGGTTCGACGCCTCACTTCTTTTAAAATATACAAAAGCATAATCAAATCTGGAAGGAAACAAAATGAGCTTCGGAAACAATGTCATATATCATATTTACCCGCTCGGCATGTGCGGAGCGCCTGCGAAAAACGACGGCGTTTGCATGCCGAGAATAAAAAGAGTCGGAGAATGGGCGCCTTATATAAGCTCTCTCGGCTGTACGGCGGTATATCTCGGTCCCGTAATGGAATCCGGCACTCACGGCTACGACACGCATGATTATACGCGCCTTGACTGCCGCCTCGGAACAAACGGCGACTTTGAGGAGGTTTGCCGCGTACTGCACGAAAACGGACTTAAAATCATACTTGACGGTGTTTTTAACCATGTAGGGCGCGGATTTTTTGCTTTCCGTGACCTTTGCGAGAAAAAGCAGGCGTCTCAGTACAAAGACTGGTTCTGCGTGAATTTTGAGGGAAACAGCCCATACGGAGACGGCTTTTGGTATGAAGGCTGGGAGGGGCACTATGAGCTTGTACGGCTTAATCTTGCAAACCCCGCCGTCTGCGATTATCTTGTGTCCTGCGCGCTTGAATGGATACGCCGCTTTGATATTGACGGTCTCAGGCTTGACGTCGCTTACCTTTTGCGCGAGGATTTTATGCGCAGACTTGCGGACGCCTGCCGCAGAGAGAAAGACGGCTTTTTTCTCCTCGGCGAGATGATTCACGGCGACTACAACAGACTTCTTTCCGTTCTCGACAGCGTAACAAACTACGAATGTTATAAAGGGCTTTATTCGGCGTTCAACTCCATGAATCTTTTCGAAATAGGACACTCACTGAATCGCCAGTACGGGTCCGAGCCTTGGTGCCTCTACCGCGGAAAGCACCTTGCCTCCTTCGCGGACAACCACGATGTTACACGCCTTGCGTCAATTCTGACAAGAAAAGAACATCTTACGCCGCTTTACGGTCTGCTTTTCGCAATGCCGGGCATACCAATGATATATTACGGCAGCGAATGGGGAATGACAGGCGAGAAAAAGTCGGGCGACGCGGCGCTTCGCCCCGAAATCGCCGTACCTTCTCCGAACTCCCTCACGGATTTTATTCGAAAAGCCGCAAACATAAGAAAAAAAGAGCCCGCCCTCTCAGACGGGGATTTTAAAATAGAGTGGATGACAAACCGACAGCTTGCCTTTTCAAGAAATCTCGAAAACGAGAGCGTGCTGTGTATTGTAAACGCAGACGAAGCAAAAGCCGCCGTTCCCGGACACCTTGCGGGCGGAGAACTGCTTCTCGGCACCTCAAACTCGGATTTTATCGAGCCTTTCGGTGTAAGATACACTAAATTCAAAAGGTGAAAATGTACGACCGCACACCCTTCGGTGTGCGGCGTATTTATCATATATTCAATCTATTCTCTGTGCTTTCTTCCCGAAAATGCAGTCATTCCGACGGCAACGGCAAGCACAAGTATAACCACGGCAATAAGCTCCGTGTTCGTTTTTTCCTCCGTTTCGGAGGGCGCGGAAACTATATTCTGCGCTTTCGCACGCGCGGCAAGAATAGCCGTCTCAAGGGCTTCGCTGTCATAGCGATCGCTGTGAAACTCGATTTTTCTCAGGTACAAATCAAGCTTGCCATCCTCCGACGCCTCTCCCGATATTCGGCGCACGCAGATACGGATTGAATTCATGCCGTCAATTTCTTCATATTCCGAAAGGTCGGCAATAACAAGGCTCGCTTCCCCTCCCTGCACCAGACTTTTGCACTCGATGCGGTAGCTTTCGCCGCAAAAAACAACCATTATTTCGTAAAGCGAACCGTCATTTGCATCTCCGACGGTCAAATCGAGCGAAATACAGGAAAGAAAACGTATATCCTCCGGATACTCATATCTGTACACAACATCCGCATAGCCGTATGATTCGTATGCCGCTTCCGAGAACACGGCGTGAAACGATTTTCCGCCCGGTGCAACGGAAGAAGCCGAAACCGAAAGACAGTGATTCCCTGCAAACCAATCAAGAGTACCGAACGCGGTTGAAAAATCCCACGCGGTGTAGCTTCCCTTTACCGTTTCCGGCAGGCTTTCAAGCGAAAATGCCTCATAATACGTTCTGTGCACAAGCATGGATACGTCATAGCCGTCTATAAGCTCCTCCCATGAGTTTGCGCCGAAGGCGTAAAGAGCCGCCTCGCAAAGCTCGCCGCCGCTATTCCGCTCGGTGTCTATATATTTCATAAGATAAGTAAGTTTTTTCAGAATCGCCGCGGCATCCTCATCCTCCGGCAGCGAAAGCACAAGTGCGCCCGCACGGTCGGAAAACATGATTTTATAATAGTT
>JBJFAQ010000159.1:0-3707 GCA_051887995.1 Eubacteriales bacterium | reverse complement strand
CATTCTTCCGAAACGGATGTATACGGGACCTACATAGTTTATCGCCGCTTCAACCGCCTGACGCGCTTCGATGTCGTCTGCGGGTGACATGACTACCATGCCGGGAATGACTCTCATGAGAGAGAAGTCCTCGCAGCACTGGTGAGTTGCGCCGTCTTCGCCTACTGTGATACCGCCGTGCGTTGCGCCGATTTTAACATTTACATGAGGGTAGCCGATTGAGTTTCTGACCTGCTCAAAGCTTCTGCCTGCTGCGAACATAGCAAAGGAGCTTGCAAACGGGATTTTTCCGGAAAGAGCAAGTCCTGCCGCAACGCCCATCATATTGTTTTCTGCAATACCGCAGTCAAAGAATCTTTCGGGATGAGCTTTTTTGAACATTCCGGTCTTTGTTGCGGCGGCGAGGTCCGCGTCGAGTACAACGAGGTTTTCATATTTGTCGGCAAGCTCAACGAGCGCTTTGCCGTAGGATTCACGGGTTGCTGTTTTATCTGCCATTTTCGCTTCCTCCTTATGCCTTCAGTTCAGCCATGGCAATGTTGTACTGCTCTTCGTTGGGAGCGGCACCGTGCCACGATACCTGGTTTTCCATAAACGACACACCCTTGCCCTTCGTGCTCTTGGCAACGATGACTGAGGGCTTTCCCTTAAAAGCTTTTGCAGCTTTTACCGCGGAGTCGAGAGATTCAAAATCGTGGGCGTCTGCCTCGATAACGTTCCAGCCGAACGCTTCGAATTTTTCTCTGTAAGGAGTGGGGTTCATGACATCTGCGATGGGACCGTCTATCTGAAGACCGTTCCAGTCGAGAATGTAGCAGAGATTGTCAAGCTTGTAGTGTGAAGCGAACATAGCGGACTCCCATACCTGTCCTTCTTCGCTTTCGCCGTCTCCCATTACCGCCCATACGCGGCGAGCGGAATTGTCAAGCTTGGCGGCGAGCGCCATACCGCAGGCTGCGGATACGCCCTGACCGAGAGAACCGGTGGTCATATCGACGCCGGGAACCTTTTTGAGGTCCGGATGTCCCTGAAGATAGCTGTCGCTCTTTCTGAAGGTTTTGAGGTCCTCAACGGGGAAGTAGCCCCTGTGAGCAAGAACCGAGTAGAGAGCGGGTGAGGTGTGACCCTTTGAAAGAACGAGTCTGTCACGGTCGGCAGCATCGGGATTTTCGGGGTCAACATTCATTTCCTCAAAATAGAGGTAGGTGAGAATATCCGCAACGGAAAGCGATCCGCCGGGATGTCCGGATTTTGCGGAGTAAACTGCGTCGATTATACCGATACGCACGTTTCTCGCAATCTCGCGGAGCTCGGTAATTCTTTTTTCGTCCATATTATCGCCTTTCTTTTCCGCTCGGTGAGAGAGGAAAATAAAAAATTAATCGTTTTTGAGTATTCTTTGACACATTAAGTATTGTAATATATTTTTCGCACGTTGTCAATGATTAAATATACTAAAAACTTTTTGAAATAATTACGCCGAAGGCTGCACTTGAAATCTTTTCTGTAATATGATATACTGTTCGGGTAACAATGAAAACCGCATACAATTAAAAATAATAATCTTCGGAGGCGCGCTATGCACGACGAACTGACTAAAGTAGATATTAAAAAAATGCAGGACGAAATCAATGAGAGAAAGGCGAGAAATGCTTCTCTCAGGGAGAACATAAGAGCGGCAAGGGAGCTTGGCGACCTCAGCGAAAACGATGAGTACAGAACGGCAAAGAGAGAGTTTTCGAGAAACAACAGCCGAATTGAATATCTTGAAAATATGATAGCAACGGCAATCGTTATCTCGGATGACAGCGACAGCGATTCGGTCGGTCTTTTCGACAGGGTGACGCTTTACTATGAGGACGATGACGAAACGAGTGTTATCAGGCTTGTCACAACTCTGCGCAACGATGTTTTCACGGGCAATATCTCAAAAGAATCTCCTCTCGGCAAGGCAATAATGGGCAAAAAGGAAGGAGACAGGGTGCTTGTGAAGGTCAATGACAAGGTGAGCTACTACGTCGTTATTAAAAAAATTGAAAAGAGCGACGAGGACCCCGATATCCCGATATCGGCATTTTGAAAAAATCATATCCGTTTCCCGTGTATTTCCCGCCAAGCTTTGCGGGGAAACGCACGGGAAATTTTTTTGTTTTCAAGGGAGGGCTCTATGCAGACATAATACGCACAAAACGCCAAAAGAATACCTGTGATATTCGACTTCGCTTTTCGCATACGGATGGTAGAATAGCCACACTAAAAGAAAGGACGGTCATCCGTATGGACAGAAAAATTAAATTTTCGGACAAGCTGTCGCAAAAGACGGCAAGGCAGGTTATCAGAGCCGGAGGAGAAAAAATTAAAGAGAGGGGAAGCGCTCTTTTTGAGTCCGCTTCCGGGGATAATGCTTTTGCCGGTATCAAGGACGGTGTCAGAACGGCGGCGCGCCCGATATTTACGTTTCTGTTTGCCCTGATGTGCTCAAACGCCTCTCCGGCACTCGGATGCCTTCCGTTCGGCATTGCCGCAGTCTGTTCTGCACCCGATCTTCCGTGCGCCGTGGCGGCGTTTATCGGAGTGCTTGCGGGAGCGATGCGAATGACCTCGCTCGGATTTATTTATTCGGGGGTAGCCGCAGGAGCGTTCTTTATACGCCTGTTCATAGGAACTGTAGGCATAGTAAAGACGGGACGCACCGTAAAGCGTATCTCGGAACGCTCCCTCGGCAGAGTGAGAGACAGTCCCGTCAAAGAAAGTACATATTACAGGCTTGACAGAGCTTTTTCAAGCGGAGCGGGCGCAAACGCCGTCGTTGCTCTCGGAGGCGCTCTTGCCATCGGTGTGTTCGGTATCATAACAGGCGGGAACCTGTGGTACGATGTGTTTTCCGCTTGTCTCGGACTCGTGCTTATCCCGCTTTTCACGCTGGCGTATTCGTCAATCGGTCAGGAGGGAATATCACCGATGCTCGGCAAGGCGGGTATCGGCGCCGTTATGTATGCGGCGGTGCTTGCCCTTTCACGGTTTGAAATCGGAGGAATGAACATTGCAGTAATTCTTTCACTCATATTCACTCTGTGGAGCGCGTGGAGCATGGGGATATCGGACGGAGTGCTTTCAGGTTTTTTTGTCGGTATCGCGCTTGATCCGTCATTCTCCGCAATGTACGCCATTGCGGGAGCTGTTTCGGGAGCATTGTGCGGCTTTTCGCTCGGGGTCGGATGCTCGTGCGCGGCGGTGCTTGCGGCAAGCTGGGCGCTTTATGCCGACGGCATATCCGCAATATCCGAGGTTCTTCCCGAAATAATACTTGCAACAGCCCTCTTCTATCCCGCCGCATATTTCAGAGTGCTCCCTGCCGACGTTCCGTTTTTGCGCGTAGGGAACAAAAAGAGGGCGGAAGATAATCCGAAAGGCAGCTCCGGCAGCGTCGGCGACAGATTAAGACGTATAAGCGACGCCATGAGCCACATGGCGGGCGTTTTTGCAGGACTTTCAAAACGTCTTCGTGTTCCCGGGAATTCGGAGACACTCGCGGTTTGTGAAGAAAACTTCGCCATGGCATGCACAATGTGCGAAAAAAGAGAAATATGCCATCATCGCGAAGATTTCAAAAACGGAACAGCGGTAAGGAAGGTCGCATCAAGTCTTAAAGAAAACGGAAGGGTGAATATCTCGTCATTTCCCGATACGATGGCGAGAGGCTGTCC
>JBJFAQ010000158.1:0-16926 GCA_051887995.1 Eubacteriales bacterium | reverse complement strand
CTCCGCCGTGTTTCGCGCCATGAGCGAGATGGAAAAGGACGTAGAGAGGGCGGCACGCGGGGAACGTACGCTTTTTCCGATTCCGAAACAGATATCGGACGGCACGATTTCGGCAAGCCCTGTGCAGTTTGAGGTTGTGACCGCTGTCGGATTTCTCTTTTTCAAGGCGCACCAATGTGACGCGGTCGTGCTTGAATGCGGCCTCGGAGGAAAGTTTGACGCGACGAACGTAATTGATCCTCCGATGGCGGCTGTTATCATGAAAATCGGACTTGACCATACCGAATTTCTCGGAGATACAGTGGAGAAAATCGCAGCCGAGAAGTGCGGAATCATAAAAAACGGCACTCCGGAGGTAATAAGCTGTACTCAGTTGCCGGAAGTTCGAGCGGTGATTTCAAAAACCTGCGTCAGTACAGGCTCGCGGCTTACCGTTCCTCTTATTTTCGATATGAAGCTGATACGCGCTTCCCTCGGCGGACTTGAATTTTCTTATCGCGGCGAGGTCTACAAAACACGCCTTGCGGCCTCGTATCAGGTTGACAATGCATCGACTGTCATAGAAATATGCGATGCGCTTTCACGAGTCGGAATGAAAATTCCGCCGAAGGCGGTGAAAAGCGGCATCGAAACAACGGTTTTCCCTGCGAGATTTGAGGTGCTCGGAGCTTCTCCCGCCGTTATTGTGGACGGGGCGCACAATGCTTCGGGTATAGAGGCGCTTTGCGGTAGCATCGCAAATATTGCCGATTCGATACGCGGCAAGGTTACGTTTATTGTCGGAATGCTCAACGACAAAGGGCCCGAAAAGGCGCTTGAGACCTTTGCCGAGTTTTTGCGTACCGAAACCGTAAGGACGTCGTCCGTTATAACCATTATGCCGGAAAATCCGAGAGCGATGAGCGCGGAAAATCTTGCGTCCGTGATACGGGCACTTACTTTTAACAGCGTGGAGACCGTCGCGGTGACGGAGAGGGGCAAGGAAGGCGCGAAAAAGATTATTTCGCTGCTCTGTGACGTCGGGCGCGACGACGCCGTTATTATGTTCGGCTCGCTCTACCTTGCTTCTGAGATGAGAGATGTACTGCGCGTTTTTCTCGAGGGCAGAGAAGAGTCATAATCTGACACGATTTCTAAAAACAATGTCATGATTTTGTATATACTTTTTGCCTTTTTGCATGTATAATATCAAAAAAACGAAAGGCGGTATATGATGGAAAGACTTAAAAAAACGGGGAGCGTCGCCGCAAAGAAAAGCGCCGATGTAAAAACCTCCAGATTCGGCATAGGCTTTGAAAAGCTGGACAGAAATGTCTTTGACCCGTCAAAGGCATATGACAAGATTGCGGCAACCGGTGTAAAATGGGCGCGTATCCAGTCCGGCTGGGCAAGAACGGAGACGGAAAAGGGAGTTTATCATTGGGAGTGGATAGACGATATTATAGACAATCTTTACCGCCGCGGACTTGAGGTGTGGGTTTGTCTTTGCTACGGCAACGCGCTCTATTCCGAGGGCGCTGAGAAAGTGTTCGGAGCCGTGGGAATCCCTCCCATATTTACCGATGAGGAAAAACGCGCGTGGGCGGATTACGTTTCCGCATTTGCCGAAAGGTATGCCGGAAAGGTGACATGGTTTGAAGTCTGGAACGAGCCGGACGGAAAATGGTGCTGGAAGCATGGTCCGAGCGGCAGGGAATACGGTCAGTTTGTTATCGACACGTCAAAGGCGGTAAAACGCGGAAATCCGGAGGCGAAAATAATAGGCGGCTCTGCATGGATGAGAGAAATGACCTTTCTTGACGAAGCCTTCCGCGTCGGAATGGGAGACGCCGTTGACGCGCTTACCTTCCACGAATATACCGCCGATGAATCAATGGTTGCGGACAGAGTAAGCAATCTGCGCGCGCTTTGCGACAAATATAAGCCCGGAATCGAGATAATTCAGGGCGAATCCGGCTCACAGTCCCGTTCCGGCGGTCACGGTGCGCTGAGAAGCGGCTCGTGGACGGAGCGCAAGCAGGCAAAGCAGCTTCTGCGCCACGCCATGGCGGATATGCTGGCGGATGTCAAATTTTCCTCTTATTTTTCCTGCATGGATATGATAGAGGCGCTCGGCGGAACAGTCGGAAACGTAAACAGTTATCTTGACTACGGCTATTTCGGAGTTCTCGGGGCGGCCTTTGACGAGAACGGCTTTGCTGTCGGAGAATATGCGCCGAAGCCCTCTTATTACGCGCTCTGCAATGTCGCGTCTGTGTTTGCGGACGACTTCCGCCGCGCGGCTCTCCCGATAAGGCGGTGTGTAGAGGCTTCTCCGCGCGTTTTCGGAAATGACGCAACGCTTGAAAGAGATTTTATCGGCGGAGGTTTCAGCCGCTCTGACGGCTCTTGCGCTTACGTATACTGGAGAAGCACTGACCTTATGACGACGGACTATGACGGTACGGCAAGCTTCGAGATTGCGTCGGAATGTCTGCCGAGGCTTATCGACCTTTTCGACGGCTCGGTATATGAAATTCCGGAAAACATGATAGAAAGAAAGTCCGAGGGAGTATACGAGATAAAAAATCTTCCTTTGCGCGATTATCCGCTTGTACTTGTGTTCGGAGAATTTTATAGATGATGTAAGACTTTGGCGGCACGGAGAAAATTCCGTGCCGCTTTTGCATTTTTTGACCGCTTAATTTGTATATAAGAGACACTTTGTGATGCCGCTTGACTTTCGGAATTTATCTGGATATAATGTATAATGGCAAGAAATTTTATTTAATATGGAGAAAACTATGAGAAAGACCAAAATTGTTTGCACGATAGGACCTGCGTGCTCCGACGAAAAAACACTCACGGAAATGTGCCTTGCGGGCATGAACGTTGCGAGACTGAACTTCTCGCACGGCACGCACGAGGATCATCTTGAAAAAATAAACATCATAAAGACGGTTCGTGAAAAACTGAATCTGCCGATTGCCATTATGCTCGACACCAAAGGACCGGAATACAGAATAGGCACCTTTAAGGACGGCAAAATAACGCTCCGCGACGGCGACACATTTGCTTTCACGACAGAGGATATCGTCGGCGATGAGCACCGTGTCCCGGTGAGCTATAAGGGAATGACACGCGATCTCGAGGTCGGCGACAAAATACTGCTCTGCAACGGTCTTGTTCATTTTGAAGTTACAAAGCTGACGGAAACGGACGCCATATGCCGCGTGCTTATCGGCGGCGAGGTTTCAAACCGCAAGAGCATGAGTTTTCCGAACAAAGTCCTGAAGCAGATTTATCTTAGCGAGCAGGACAAAAAGGACATTGAATTCGGAATAAGAAACGGAGTTGACTTCTTCGCCTGTTCTTTTGTCTCCTGCGCGCAGGACCTGATAGACGTTAAGGAATATATCGCGTCCCTCGGAGGCTCTCAGGCCGATATAATCGCAAAGATAGAGAACCGCTCCGGCGTCGACCATATAGAGGAAATATGCCGCGAATGTGACGGAATCATGATAGGCAGAGGGGACATGGGCGTTGAGATACCGTTTGAAGAGCTGCCTGCGATTCAGAAGCATATAATTACGACCTGCCGCATGCTCGGAAAGCGCGTTATAACTGCCACCGAGATGCTCGAAAGCATGATTTACAACCCGCGCCCGACAAGAGCGGAAATTTCCGATGTTGCAAACGCCGTGTATGACGGAACGAGCGCCATAATGCTCTCAGGTGAGACCGCGGCGGGAAAATATCCGGTTTTGACGGTGCAGACCATGTCAAAAATTGCCGAACAGACCGAAAAATCCGTTGACTATGTTCAGCGTTTCCACAATAACAAATTCAAGATAAAAAATACCGTTGATGCGCTTTCCCACGCGACCTGCGGAATGTCGATTGACCTTGATGCGAAGGCGATCGTCGTCTGCACCCGAACAGGAATGACGGCGCGCATGGTTTCGCGCTTCCGCTCACCCGTCGATATTATCGGACTTACCACAAATGAAATAACATGGCGTAAGCTCGCGCTCTCCTGGGGCGTTCTTCCGATGATATGCGAGGAGTTCAATTCAACCGATGTCCTTTTCTATACGGCAAAAAAGACCGCGCGTGCGGCGCTCCCACTTGAGACCGGCGACAATATCATCATCACGGGCGGAATCACAAACGGAGAGTCCGGAAACACGAGCCTTATAAAAGTCGAAACAATCGGCTGATTTTTTGGGGGAAGACGTTATGAAAAACAAGTACGGAGAGCTGCTTTTGACATGGTGCGATACAATGGAAAAGCATATCGTGTCGGGACTTTGCGATTCAAACCTTGACGGAGGCATTCTTTGCCCCGCGTGCCACCGTATTCACGGCAGATGCGCGGATTCTCTGCCTGCATTTCTTTTCCTTGCACGGGAAACGGGCGAAGAGCATTACAGGGAGAACGGAGAGCGCATTTTTGACTGGTCGGAGCGCAACATGAAGCGTGAGGACGGAAGCCTTTATAACGACAGCAACAGCTTTTGGCGCGGAATAACGGTTTTTTCGCTTAATTCCCTTGCGCTTGCGCTCGAAGAATGTGAAAAAGGCACTCCGCTATATGAAAAAATCAAGGCGTCCATGCTTGAAAAGGCGGAATTTGTCGCCTCCGACATGTTTTTCAGTTTTCACCCGAATGTAAATTATTTTGCATGCGCGCCCGAGGCGCTTTACCGTGCGTATCTTGTTTTCGGAACCGAGAAATTCCGCGAAAAAGCGGAATTTTACTATGGCTACGTAATGGAGAACTTCATAACTCCGGACGATATGATTTTCGGCGAGGGGCATCCTTACCGCGGGGAAAACGGCGCGCTTCCGTTTGACATGGGCTACAATCTTGAAGAATCGCTTTCGGGACTTGCCGAGTATGCATTCCTTACCGGCGACAAAAAGAAGCTCGACCGTGCCGCCGCCCTTATGCGCAAAGGGCTTGAATTTATGCTGCCGGACGGCGCTGTTGACAATTCATGGGGTTCGAGAAGCAACAAATGGACATATTACGGCAGCCGTACATCGGACGGCATGCAGCCGGGGCTTGTCTCTGTTTCGGAGCTCGATACGATGTTTTCCGAGGCGGCGGAGAGAAATTTCCGCATTATGGAGCGCTGTACCGTGAACGGACTGCTTGCGGGCGGACTTATGTACGGCAAATCCGGAGAGCCTATCTGCGTTCATCATTCCATAACGCACAGCAAGGCGCTGCTTGCGATGGCAAAGCACTTTGAATACCGAAAAGGAGCGCTTCCGTGCGACGCCGTGCGTTACTTGATACATATACCGGAGGCGGACACGTACCGCGCCGTGCGCGGCGACTGGTTTTTGACCGCGGCAAACTCGGCATATGCGTCAAAGGACGACTATTCTCCCGGAAGCGGCGGCGCCGCGACGCTTGTATATCACCGTGAGGCGGGAGCGCTGCTCTCCGGCTCTCCGCTTTCATACAGATGCTCCGAGCCGAACAATATGCAGTATCCGCGGCATCAGAACAATACCGACTGCACCTCGGTGCGCATTGTGAGCGGAGATTTTTCGAGCGCGCGGTGCAGGCATGCGAAAAGCCGCTTTGATGACTCGGAAAAGGCAACCGTCACCTTTGAGGGAGAGCTTACTTCGCCGTCAGGTGAAGAGAAGGGCGGATATATGCTTTCATATGAGGTGTCGGAGGACGGAATCGTCATTTCGGCACGGAGCGAATGCAATGCTTTTCTTAATTTCTATCCGATATCGGAGGAGGACGCTCCTATCTCGGAAAGCAAAAACGAAATAAGCATTGCTTACGGCAAAAAAACAGTCGTTTTTCGTTCAGACGCACCTGTTTTGCGCGCTGAAAAAAAGCATTTTCAGCCTGTCGGCGGCTTTCTGTCATTTCCGTGCAGATTGCCTCTCGAGAAAGGAAAAACCGTGAAGCTCTTCATTGCCGCAAAGTAAAAATTGCGCGTGAAGTCAGGCAAAAAATTTTATTTAGACGAAAAAATATCAGAATCCGGTCGTCTGCGGACTGCAAATGACCGGATTTTATTTTGACTTGGAAAAGAATTTCAGCAATTTTTTTGGATTTTTGAAAGTAAATTGATTTTTTTGCGCGTATATTAAATTCGAGCAGAAAAATTGATGAAAAAAGCGAAAGGGAGATGATATAATGCCCGATACGACGATACGCGATATGTTTCTTGAGAGGGAAACGCAGACTTTGTCGGAATTTGCCTTTCTGACGTCGAAAACAAGGGGACGCGATTTTCCGTACACGCCGTGCTCTGTGAGAACAGAGTTTCAGCGTGACAGAGACCGCATACTTCATTCAAACTCTTTTCGCAGGCTGATGCATAAAACACAGGTGTTTCTTGCTCCTGTTGACGACCACTATCGCACAAGGCTCACTCATACTCTTGAAGTGACGCAGATTGCAAGAATTATCGCGCGAGCGCTCAGGCTCAACGAAGACCTTGCGGAGGCCGCGGCGCTCGGACATGACCTCGGTCACACTCCGTTCGGTCATGCGGGCGAGGACGCGATGCGCACATGTTTTTCGGCTGATTTTGCTCATTATAAGCAGAGCCTCCGCGTTGTTGAAAAGCTCGAAAACAACGGAAAAGGTCTTAACCTCACGTGGGAGGTGCGGGACGGTATTGTCAATCACACCGGAAAATGCATGGCGTCGACGCTTGAAGGCGTTATCGTCAAATTTGCGGACAGAATCGCGTATATAAACCACGATATAGACGACGCAAGGCGCGCGGGAATACTGTCGCCCGACAGCATTCCGAAAGAGATATGCAGTGTGCTCGGCACAGGGCACAGCGAGCGGATAAACCGCATGGTGCTTTCTGTCATAACGGCAAGCGCAGGCAAAAACGAAATACGAATGACAGATGAAGTGGGACAGGCGACGGACGAGCTTCGGAAGTTTCTTTTTGCAAACGTCTATGAAAATTCCGCGGCAAAATCCGAGGACGATAAAGCCAAGGCGCTTCTGATAAAACTCTATGAATATTTTTGCGAGAGACCTGAGCTTATGCCGGAGGTTTATTTCCGCAATGTGGATTCAGAGGGCGTCGGCAGGTGTGTGTGTGACTATATATCAAGCATGACCGACCGATATGCCATCGACCTTTATCGGGAACTGTTCATACCGCGCGTTTGGGGAGGAAGAGCATGATTCCGAGAGAGGTCGTCGAGGAAATTACATACCGCGCCGACATTGTGGATGTTATAAGCTCATATGTTACTCTGAAGCGCGCCGGGTCGAATTTCAGCGGTCTGTGCCCGTTTCACAGCGAGCGCACGCCGTCGTTTACCGTTTTCCCGGCGACAAAGAGCTTTTACTGCTTCGGATGCAGCGCCGGCGGAGATGTGATAACCTTCATAATGAAAGCGGAAAACCTTGACTATCCCGCCGCGCTTGAATTACTTGCCTCAAGAGTGGGAATAACAATTCCACAGGACGGCATGCGCGCCGACAGCGGAGTGATGAGCCGCCGTCGAGTATATGAGATGAACCTTGAAGCGGCAAAATTTTTCAGGCAGTGCCTTTTCGACCCGAAAATCGGTTATGACGGCATGAAGTATTTAAGAGACGAGCGAAAGCTGAGCAGTGCAACGATAAAGCATTTTGGTCTTGGCTTTTCGCCGAACACCTTCGGCACTCTGACCGACTATATGCACAGGAAGGGTTTTACGGATGAGGAGCTTACCGCCGGATTTCTCTGCGGGAAAAGTCAGAAAAACGGAAAAACATACGATTATTTCCGCAATCGTGTTATGTTTCCGATAATAGACACTTCAGGGAATATAATTGCCTTCGGAGGGCGGGTGCTTGACGATTCAAAACCGAAGTATCTTAACTCATCCGACACTCCGGGCTTCAAAAAGAGCCGCAACCTGTTTGCACTCAACTATGCAAAGGATTCATGCTCCGAGGAAATGATACTCTGCGAGGGGTATATGGACGTCATAGCGCTGCACGCGGCGGGCTTTTCAAACGCAGTGGCGACGCTTGGTACGGCAATAACGCCGGAACAGGCGCGCATCATGGCAAAATATACGAAAAAAGTCATCATTTCATACGACAGCGACGAGGCGGGGCAGAGAGCGGCAAACCGCGCGATGCTTCTTCTCGGTGAGGTGGGACTTGACGTAAGAGTTCTCCACATGACAGGCGCAAAAGACCCCGATGAATTTATAAAAAAGTTCGGAGCCGATCGCTTTAAGCTCGTACTCGGTGAGAGCAAGACCGGCTTTGAATTTAAGCTCGACGGAGTGCTTTCGAGGCACGATATCGGGATTTCATCCGAGAAAATAAAGGCGTCGGATGAAATATGCGACATTATTTCCGAGGTATACTCAGGCGTTGAGCGCGAGGTGTATATTTCACGCGCCGCCGAAAGGCTCGGAGTGACGGCGGAGGGACTGAAGTCCGACGTTGAGCGCAAGCGAAGCCGGAAGTCAAGAGAAAAAAAGAAACTTGAGAGCCGCGAGGCGATGAACTCCGCAAAAAATTACGGAGACCGGATAAATACAGACTCAATGAAAAATCTTACCGCGAACGCGGCGGAGGAGACGATTCTCGGACTTCTTATGAACTTTGAAGAGCACAGAGAAGCTGTTGCAAGCGGGAAAGTAGAGCTTACGCGGGAAGACTTTTTCACGGAGCTCGGAGGAAAAATGTTCGGGGCGATAATGGAGCTTCAATGCTCAGACAAAGGCTTTGACGCGGCGCTTCTCGGCGAAACACTCAGTCCCGATGAGATAGGAAGACTTACAAAATTCACTATTCGGCGCAAGGAAATGACAAATAATGGGCTCGATGTGCTGAAAAGCTCGGTTTCTGCTCTGCGCGGGGAAAAAGAACGCGAAAGAGAAAGGAAAAGCGGAGATATTTTTGCCTCGCTCCGCCGGAAAAAGCAGGAGGCAGAAGAGAGAAAAAAGGGAAAATGATTGTGAGGTGCTGATTTGAAAAAAACGGATAATAACGAGATAGAAAAGATACTTGAAGCCGACAGCATGTCCTCCAAATCTCAGGACAGCTCTTTTGAGCAGCTTTACGAGGATCTCAGAAGCGAGGGCGTTGCCGTTCCGGAAAATTTCATGACTTCGGAAGAGGCAGACGGCATCGAACACGAGGTCGAGCAGCTCGACAATTCCGAAAAAATGGAGGCTATGCTTGAGCAGGGCGGACTTACGATAGATGACCCTGTCAGAATGTATCTGCGCGAGATCGGTCGTGTGCCGCTTCTGAAAGCCGACGAGGAGCGCGAGCTTGCCGCAAGAATCGAGCAGGGGGACGAGGACGCAAAGCAGGATTTCATAAATGCAAACCTTAGGCTTGTCGTCAGCATAGCAAAGAAGTATGTCGGACGCGGCATGCCCTTTCTTGACCTGATTCAGGAGGGCACGCTCGGACTTATGAAGGCGGTCGATAAATACGACTACACAAAGGGATATAAATTTTCTACATACGCTACATGGTGGATAAGGCAGGCAATATCCCGCGCACTTGCAGAGCAGGAGATAATTCCGGTGCATATGGTTGAGACCGTACATAAAATTTCAAAATGCTCAAGACAGATGCAGCAGGAGCTCGGCAGAGAGCCGACAATTGAGGAAATTTCTCAGAAAATGGGCATCAGCATTGACAAAATAAGAGACATACGCAGATATTCGCAGGAGCCGGTTTCGCTCGATACGCCGATAGGCGAGGAGGAGGACAGCCGCCTCGGAGACTTTATCCCCGATGACGACACGCCGACGCCCGCCGAGGCGGCATCGACGATGATGATGCGCGAGGCAATCGAAAAAGAGCTTCATACTCTGACTCCGAGAGAAGAGCAGGTAATAAAGCTCAGATACGGACTTATTGACGGAAGGGCGAGGACGCTTGAGGAAGTCGGGCAGGAGTTCGACATTACCCGCGAGCGTATCCGACAGATTGAAGCAAAAGCGCTTCGCAAACTCAGAAACCACAGCCATGCAAAAAATCTGCGTGGATTTATCGACTGAACAGAAGGAGTTTTACCGCAAGGTTGCAAGTAGTAATAACATGAAAGAAAAAGAAGAAATGGAATCCAAAAAAATTGACCTTAATACCCTTATAGAGAAGGGAAAGAAAGGAAAACTGTCAAGCACCGACATAGAAGAGGCCATGGAGGCAATGAACTATGATATGGACAAGCTTGACCAGTTTTATGCCGATCTTGAAGAAAACGGTATAGACGTTTCGGACGACCGGCTCGGCGGCGCGGAAATGCATGAGATCGAGAGCGAGGTCGAGCAGTTTGACAGACCCGAAAAAATGGAAAAAATGCTTGAGTCCGAGGGACTTGCCATTGACGACCCGGTTCGTATGTACCTTAAGGAAATCGGCAAAGTGCCGCTTCTCACGATGGAGGAAGAGCGCGAATACGCCGAGAGAATGGCAAACGGCGATGAAGAGGCAAAAAATAAGCTTGTCGAAGCCAATCTTAGGCTTGTCGTCAGCATCGCAAAGCGCTATGTCGGAAAGGGAATGTTCTTTCTTGACCTGATTCAGGAGGGAAATCTCGGTCTTATCAAGGCGGTTGAAAAATTCGATTATACAAAGGGCTATAAATTTTCAACCTATGCCACATGGTGGATAAGACAGGCGATTACGCGTTCGATTGCCGACCAGGCAAGAACAATACGGATTCCGGTTCATATGGTGGAAACGATTCATAAGGTTTCCCGCTATTCGCGCCAGATGATGCAAGAGCTCGGCAGGGAGGCAACCGCCGACGAAATCGGCGCACAAATGGGCATGAGCGCCGATAAGGTAAGGGAAATCATGAAATTTTCTCAGGACCCCGTCTCGCTTGAGACTCCTATCGGCGAGGAGGAGGACAGTCACCTCGGAGATTTCATTCCCGACGAGGATACCCCCGCACCGTCAGATGCGGCGTCCGCCGCTATACTGCGCGAGGTGATAGAGAGGGAGCTGAACACCCTCACACCCCGTGAGGCGCATGTTATACGTCTCAGATTCGGACTTTACGACGGCAGAATGAGAACGCTTGAGGAGGTCGGAAAGGAATTCGACATCACAAGAGAACGAATCCGCCAAATTGAGGCGAAAGCGCTGAGAAAGCTTCGCCATCCGAGCCGCGCAAGACATCTGAAAGGCTTCCTTGACTGATAAGAACAAATATAATGCACAAAAATATACTTGACACAGTGCCCTTAATGGTGTAAAATAATAACAATGTATGCGCGGTTTATCCACACGCAAGTCAAAAAAGGAGTTTTTTAATGAAACGCAGAATTTTTTGTTTGATTCTTTGTCTTATCATGGTCGTTCCCATGCTTGCTTCCTGCGGCTCGGAGGAGGAAGAAGAGGAAATTGTCGAAACATCCTCACGCGAGGCGGTTACGCTCAGTATGTACGTTATTACCGAGAAAGAAACGACCCCTGCGGCATCTCAGGCTGTTGAGGACGCAATAAATAAGCTCACAAAGGCCAAATATACAACAAAGCTCGAAATAACTTTCCTTACGGCTGACGAATATTACAGCAAGGTGGAAGCACAGATTGCGGGCATGAAGGCGGGCACCTCTTCGCTTCCCGCCGAAGACGAAACGGACACGGGTGACGAATCCGAAGCTCTGACTACCGAGGCTACGGTTGTCAATGAGTATGGCGTAAAAGAGCTGAAATACCCTGACCTTACTCCTTCTCAGATAGACATTCTTATGATAGACGATTACAGCAAATATCTTGAGTATGCACAGAATGGCTGGCTGTATTCTCTCAACGACACTCTCAAAAACACCTCGAAAAAGCTCGGCGACTACATATATCCGACAATACTTGAGACAACAAATGTCGGAGGCATAACATATGCCGTTCCAACCAACATGCCGATAGGTGACACCTGCACATATATGATAATCGACCGCGACCTTGCCGACGAATACGGGCTTGAGCTTGCCCTTGACAGCAGTATTTACGACTGCGCCGACTTCTTCGCATGGGTAAAGGAAAACAAGACCGACGTTACACCCATTGCGGGTGAATATGACAAGATAGGCGCAACATATGTAAATGTCGATTCGGCAAAACGCGCGTTTACAAACAGCTTCTCACTTGTCGGAAAGTACGGCTATTCGTCTTCCGCCGAGGCAGAATATCTGCTTGCAAACGAAAATTACCGCTCTGAGTTGCTTTCAAACGCAAAATATCGCTTTGAAGGCTATTTCGGAGCAGAGAACGCCGAAAGCTTTGCGGCAAAAATCAAGACCGGAACTCTGGAAGAGGCGGCTCGTGACGCTGAAAACTATGAGGTTATAGTTCTCGAAGGCGAATACAAGACAGGCGAGGAGCTTTGCCGCTCCATGTTCGCGGTCACACGCTATACACAGAATTTCAACCGCGCAATGGAGGTCATTACACTTCTCAATACAAGCAGCGAATTCCGCAATCTGCTTCAGTACGGCATTGAAAATGTCAACTATGTAATTGACACGGAAACAGGTGCCCTTTCTCGGCTTAGTGGTGAGTACATGATGGATATTTACAAGACCGGAAATGTATTCATGGCTTATCCCGAGGAGGGAATGCCCGCCGAAATCTGGAATGTCGCAAAGAAACTGAATCTTGCAAGCATCGGATATGATGTCGATTCCTATGTCTCATTTGAAATTCCCGATGATAAAGCCGCATCGGAAGACGAGGCAGAAGGATTTACCGTCGATTTCACATCGTCAAAAGCGCTTGCCGACGCATCGGCTGAGCTTAAAGCGGCCCTTGACGGCTGCGGCACATATGAGGAGTATTCAAAGACTCTGAACGAGGCTGTGGAAAAATACGCATCGGTCGCATCAGAATTTTTAAGTACGTCAAACGAAAACACACCATATGCGCTCTATGTTTCCGAAGGAAACTGAATAACCGAAACCGAGAGGGCTGCCGCTTAAATTATGCGGCAGCCCTCTGATGAAAGGCAGAAAATACGTGAACAAATATACCTATGTTATCTGGGACTTCAACGGCACGATTCTTGACGACGCGGGGCTAAGCAGAAAATGCGTGAATCGGCTTCTCTCGGAAAGAGGACTGAGAACTCTTAAAAGCACGGACGAATATCGTAAAATTTTCAGATTTCCAATAATCGAGTACTATCGTCTTGCGGGTTTTGACTTTGAAAAAGAGAGCTATGAGGAGCTTGCACCGAAATGGGTCAAGCTGTACCTTGAATATATAGACGAGGCAAAGCTGTTCTGCGATGTTCCCCGTACGCTTGACCGTTTTCATGCGGAAGGGCTTCGGCAGGCGGTCATTTCCGCAACGGAAATCTCAATGCTTCGCGCTCAGCTCTCGGAACTCGGTATTTTAAACCGTTTTGACGGCGTTTTCGGGCTTGACAACATTCACGCCGAAAGCAAAGTGGCACTTGCAAAGTCGTGGCGCTCCGCAAATCCGAATGAACGTGTGCTTTTTCTCGGAGACACCACTCATGATGCGGAGGTTGCGGCGGAAATCGGCGCCGACTGCGTTCTTATTGCACGCGGACACCAGCTTCGGAGCACGCTTGAAAAATGCGGAGTGCCTGTCAAAAATTCCTTGGACGAAATAGACATATGCGCGGATTAAATCCGCGCTTTTTTGCTTTAAAACAGGGATTTTTTCACTGAAAATGCTGTTAAGTAATTAACAAAAATTTTTTTGTTAAAAGGGGTTGACTTTAGTATCGGAATAGGGTAAAATACGAAAAAATTCGGAGAAATCCGGAGAAAAGGAGAAGCATTTATGAAGATAAGCCGCAAGGAATACAAGGACAAGGTGCATGCCTGCTTTACCGGGAAAAACATCGGAGGAACGATGGGGGCACCGTACGAGGGCAAGAGAGAAATGCAGAACATAACGGGCTTTAACTCTCCGAAGGGAGAACCGCTCGGCAACGACGATCTTGACCTTCAGCTCATCTGGCTCTGCGCTGTTGAGGAACGAGGCATACGCGCCGTGACGCCCGCATTGCTCGGCGAATACTGGCTGAACTACATCCCGCCGCACTGGAACGAATACGGAATCTGCAAGTCCAATATGAAAAACGGTCTTATGCCGCCTTATTCCGGCGAATTTTGCAATGAGGAATGGAAGAATTCAAACGGCGCGTGGATACGTACCGAGGTCTGGGCATGCCTGTTCCCCGGATTTCCCGACCTTGCCGTCAGGTATGCATATGCCGATGCCTGCGTAGACCACGGACTTGGAGAGGGGACATACTCCGCCATGTTTGTTGCGGCGCTTGAGAGTGCGGCGTTCTATGAAAAAGATATCCGCCGTCTTATAGATCTCGGTCTTTCGTATATTCCAAAGGACTGCAAGACCGCAAAAACCGTAAGACTTGCCATAGAGCTTTACGACAAAGGTACTTCGGTTTGCGATGCGCGGAATGAAATAGTCAAATTCAACGAGGAGCTCGGCTGGTTTCAAGCACCTGCCAATGTGGCTTATGTCATCATGGGACTTCTTTACGGAGAGGGAGACTATAAGAAGTCGATGATAACCGCCATTAACTGCGGAGACGACACCGACTGCACAGGCGCTACGATAGGCTCGATAATGGGACTTATGGGAGGCATGAGCTGCGTTCCGTCCGACTGGGCGGAGTACATAGGCGACAAGATATGTTCTGTCGCAATAGACCTTTCATATAAAAAACCGGCAAATACCTGCACAGAGCTTATGCGCCGCATATATGAGCTTGTTCCGTCTACACTCAAGGCTTACGGTATTTATTGCGAGTACACCGACGAGGATGTTTCCTTTGAGAAGCACAGCCTGCCGTGCGGCCATGATTTTGATTTTGAAATTCCGCAGACCGGACTTTCTCAGAATTTTACCGACCTTGTCTGGGCAAAGGGCAGAGTGGAGTTCGATAAATGTTCTGTCGAGGCGGGAGAAACACTCAATCTGCGCTTTGTGCTCCAGAATATGACATGTGGCGTAAAGCAGGTGATGATAGACCTTGACCTTCCCGAGGGCTGGACGTCGCCGAAGAAAACTTCTACCGTCATGATAAAGAGACAGTGTGTAAACTGGACTGATTATACGACATACGAAACAACGGTTCCCGTGACTGCCTTGGAGAATGTCAATGCAAAAAACGTGATAGGTATAAGCGTTTATTGCCCCGACAGGCTGGTACGCAGCGAAATGAAGCTCGTTATCTGGGCAAAATAAGATTTTTCAAAATAAAATCGGTGTTGTTATTTTACAACACCGATTTTTTCTAATTTAGTTTAACTTTCTCACTGCTTAGAAGCAAATATGTCATGATAAACAAAATAATCGAATAGAAAACGGCGGAAAGCGTCCCCGGGATTATCAAACTTGGTATAAATGTCCCCGACAGAAGTATTCTAAAGCAGGAAACAGAGCTGTATATCGGTATCAGCATAGTGACGGGAGACTGCCCAGAGAGCGGCGTCATCATTGCCATAATTCCAATCATTCCGGGAATGAGATTTATTACTGCAATAAATGACTGAGCCGCTTTTGCGCTTTTTGACATTAGGCTTACGAACATGAAAAGCGCGGCGATGAGCATTGCGTACGCGAAAATCGAAAGAATAAGAGACACCGTCCCTTCTAAGCCTAAACTAAAGGAGAAATCTGTGCCGCCGTAAAGCTTCATTATGTTCGGTGATATTTTCATGGCAAGTATGTAGGAAAGAAGCGAAACCGCCGCGCAGAAAAGTCCGCAAATCAGTATAGCCGCATATTTTCCAAGAATAAGGTCAAACCGATTTACCTGAGTTGCAAGAATCCTTTCAAGCGTTCCGCGTTCTTTTTCGCCCGCAAACACGTCTACGGCAATACTGACGCATCCGGACGCGAGAAGCATTGAGATGAGAGTAGGCGCCATTGATGCAAGAAGCATATTGACCGATTTGTCTTCGGTTTCAATGTTTATACTGCTCATAACCGTGGGGTCAATTCCGCTTTGCACAAGAGACATAACCGCGATTTCGGCGTTTTTGAGCGAAAGCGAGGTGCTTATTTTGTCTAAAGCGCTTGATGACATATTTGAATTTGAATTATATATGAGCTTGACAGAAATCGGGAAAAATCCGATTTCCATACTGTCCGGTTCGATTATAAGGTTCAGCCTGTCTTCAAGGAGGTCTTTTTCCGCATCCTCGGTATCGGTGTATTTTATCGGAATGTCCGAAAGCAGGTCGTCCTTTATATAGTTTTTTATTTCCTCCGGTGCGTCGCAATATACGGCAACCTCTCGGCTTAGGCTTTCCTCGGTCTTGCCGAATTGGGCGTCCATTGTCTTGTATATCATCGGGAACAGGAAAAGTGGGAGAAGCATGCTTGCAAAAGCGCGCCGGTCTCGCAGTACGGAACGGATTTCCTTTAAAAATACGGGTAAAAAGTTTTTCATGTCCTTGCCTCCGCTTCTTCTTTTATCGTTTCTTTGAAGATAAAGTCGAGGCTGTGCGTTCCGTACCTGTCAAACAGCTTTTCAAGCTCGTCATACTGCATAACACTGCCTTTGTTCATGATGATGACCTTGTCTGCGAGTTTTTTTACTTCGTCCATGTTGTGACTTGAAATTATGATGGTTTTGCCTTCTTTTTTATACGTTTTTATAAGGTCATGTACCTCGTTTATCGCAAAAATATCAAGTCCCGTGGAAGGTTCGTCCAGCAGAATGATTTCCGGATTATGTATGGTCGAGGACGCAAAAATTACTTTCTGCCTCATTCCGCGCGAAAAGCCGTCAACGGGTTTGTTTATATAGTCACGCATGCCAAGACGTTCCGTTATTTCTTCAATCATTCTTTTCGGCGCTGAGCTACCGTTCAGCTTTGCAAAATATTCAATATTTTCATATGCCGTCAGGTGCGAAAACAGAGAAGCGTCTCCACCGAGCATAAGACCTATCTTTTTTC
>JBJFAQ010000157.1:0-3739 GCA_051887995.1 Eubacteriales bacterium | reverse complement strand
AGTAAGAAGCGAAACTTCCCGCATCGGCAGTCTTGTTTCATGGACGCTCATGGACGGAGTGTGGCATATTTCATATCTTGTATGCGCCATCGCCGTCATGCTCGTGATAAATTATAAGCTTGCGCTTATGATAATTGCAATTGTGCCGCTTATTTCAATTCTTTTTTCGGTCTTTCAGAAAAAGCTGGTTAAAGTTAACCGTGAAATGAGAGAAATAAACTCTAAAATTACCGGAAACTTCAACGAAGGCATAACAGGCGCAAAAACCGTCAAAACTCTTGTTATTGAGGATTCGATTACAGAGCATTTTGTCGAAGATACAGATGAAATGCTGAAAAAATCGGTAGAGGAAGCAAGACTTCGCGGACTTTTTGCGGCAACAATGAATTTTGCCTCGTCTCTTGCCATTGCAATTGTGCTCTGGCGCGGAGGATATATCGCTAAAAGCGAAATCGGAACTTTTTCCATGTTCATGTCCTACGCCGAGGGAATGATGGAGCCTGTGCGCTGGCTTATCGACTGCATTTCCGATCTTATAACAACGCAGGTCAACATCGAGCGTTTTTCAAAGCTTACGGAAACAAAATCAGATGTAACTGATACGTCCGAAGTAATCGAAAAATACGGCGACAGCTTTGAGCCTAAGAAAGAAAACTGGGAGGAAATCAAGGGCGACATTGAATTCCGAGATGTCAGCTTCAAGTATCCCGACGGAGACGAATATGTGCTTGAGCATTTTAATCTAAAAATACCGTTCGGCACAAATATTGCAATTGTCGGCGAGACGGGAGCCGGAAAATCTACGCTTGTCAATCTTGTGTGCAGATTTTTTGAGCCTACGTCGGGTGAAATTCTGATAGACGGAAAAGACGCAAGAGAGCGTTCGCAGCTCTGGCTTCACAGTGCTATCGGTTATGTGCTTCAGACGCCTCACCTGTTCTCGGGAACCGTGAGAGAAAATCTTTTGTACGGAAATCCAAATGCGACAGACGAGGAAATTGACCGGGCGCTGAAGCTTGTGTCTGCCGAAAGCATAATCGAGCATCTTGAAAACGGGCTTGAGGGCGATGTGGGCGAGGGCGGAGATTTGCTCTCAACCGGAGAAAAACAACTTATTTCATTTGCAAGAGCCATACTTGCCGACCCGAAAATACTTGTGCTCGACGAGGCGACTGCATCAGTCGATACGATAACAGAGCAAAAAATCCAGTCTGCGATTGACACGATAATCAAAGGCAGAACATCGCTTGTTATTGCGCATCGCCTTTCCACGGTCAAAAATGCGGATCTTATTCTGGTTGTAAAAGACGGCAAAATAGTTGAGAGCGGCACACATAACGAGCTTATCGCACTTGGCGGCTACTACAAATCGCTTTACACAAGGCAGTATGAAGATGAGGCAACCTCATCTGTTCTCGGTTAATAAAACACGAAAAAACCACGGCACAGCCGTGGTTTTTTCGTGTTTTGTTTATTTTACTTCATTCTTTTGACATCAAACTGTCAACAAACTGCTTTGCAAGGCGCGCCGAACGTCCGCCGCGCTCAAGCGCGAAGCGCTCTGCCTGACTTTCAAGCTCATCATCAGGCAAATTGATGCCGTTTTGCGCGGCAACGTTTTTTACGATTTCAAGATATGTCTTTTTATCCGGTCTTCCGAATGAAATATGAAGTCCGAAGCGGTCAGACAGCGAAATCAGCTCCTGCATCGTGTCATTGCGGTGTATATCGTCACCGTCTCGGTCAGAAAAGCTCTCTTTGACAATATGGCGGCGGTTGCTTGTCGCATAAATGACCACATTTTTTGACCTTGCGGAAACAGAGCCCTCGAGAATTGCCTTCATCCCGTTGAAATCTTCTCCGCCAAAGAATGAAAGGTCATCAATAAACAGTATAAATTTCAGCGGATTCTGTGCAAGCTCGTCAAGTATTTCCGGAATCACCTGAATCTGATCCTTGCGGACTTCAATTATTCTCAGTCCCTCGGAATAAAAGGCGTTTCCGACGGCTTTTACCGTTGTCGATTTGCCTGTTCCGGCATCACCTGTGAGAAGGATATTTGCCGCCGGTTTTCCGGAAAGCAGTGCCTTCGTATTCTCAACAACAAGTCCGCGTTCTCTTTCGTAGCCGACAAATGAGTCAAGAGTGCTTTCATCGGGATTCTTTACAGGAATGATTTCTCCGCCGCGGTCAATGCAGAACATACGGTTCATCGCATATTTTCCGTATCCGTATTTTCCGATGTCCTTTATCCTGCTTTTGAAATTCTCCGCGATATTCACATTTTCCGATATAAAGCCGGGGAGAAATCCGTCCCATTCAAGCGGAGCGCAAAGCTGCTCGGAAGTTAGCGTTGCTATGCGGTTTAAAATGTCAAGCTCGTGTTCGGCAGATTCTTCAATGTGCTTCGGTACTCTTTCTCCTCTTCCGACGAGCTTAACATAAATATTTTCGCAGCCTCCGCAAGCGCCGTCAACGTAAAGCGAAAGATTGCCTCCGTTTGCCTCGTACAGTCTTGAGACAAAATCCGAATATGCGAGAACAGAGGCGCTCTGATCCGTGTTATCAAGCGTACCCATGTAATCATAGAGCGCACTTATCACCCCGTCCGAAAGGAGCGGTCTGAGAACAGTAAATGAAGCCATCTCGGTTTTGAGCTGCCGCAAAAAAGTAGTTTTCATATCAGTTCAGTATAGCTCCGTATGCGCCGCCCGAAACCATGGAAGCGTAGCGTTTAAGATAACCGGTTAGCTCTTTTGTCTTCGGAACAAAATCTTTCATTCTTGCAGCTATCTCTTCTTCGTCCACAAGAAGCTCCAGCTTGTTGTTCGGAATATCAATGCTTATTATATCGCCGTCCTTTACGACGCCGATAAGTCCGCCCGCCGCGGCTTCCGGAGTGATGTGACCGATGCATGCTCCTCTTGTCGCGCCGCTGAATCTTCCGTCGGTTATAAGGGCAACGCTGTTTCCAAGCCCCATGCCCATGATGGCGGAGGTGGGATTCAGCATTTCTCTCATACCGGGACCGCCTTTCGGTCCTTCATAACGGATGACGACAACGTCTCCGGGCTTTATCTTGCCTGCATTTATCGCCGCCTGTGCGTCCTCCTCACATTCGTATACACGTGCGGGACCTTTGTGCACAAGCATCTGAGGCAGTACCGCCGAGCGCTTCACAACGCTTCCCTCGGGTGCGAGATTGCCTCTCAGAACCGCGATTCCGCCGTTTTCACTGTACGGATTTTCAATCGGTCTTATCACTTCGGGGTTGCGGTTGACACAGTCCTTTATATTTTCTCCCACCGTTTTGCCGGTTACGGTCAGGCAGTCTGTATAAATAAGCTCTTTTTTATTCAGCTCATTCATTACGGCGTAAACTCCGCCCGCCTCATCAAGCTCCTCAATATATGTTCTTCCTGCCGGTGCAAGATGGCACAGATTCGGAGTTTTGTCGCTTATTTTGTTTGCGATATCAAGATTGATGTCTATTCCGCACTCATGCGCGATAGCGGGCAAATGCAGCATGCTGTTTGTGGAGCAACCGAGCGCCATATCAACTGTCAGCGCATTCATAATGGCTTTTTCAGTCATAATGTCTCTTGGACGGATATTTTTCTCTATCATGTCCATGACAGCCATGCCCGCGTGCTTTGCGAGCTTTATTCTCGCCGAATATACCGCAGGAATCGTGCCGTTTCCTCTGAGTCCCATTCCAAGCGCCTCGGTCAGGCAGTTC
>JBJFAQ010000156.1:0-3748 GCA_051887995.1 Eubacteriales bacterium | reverse complement strand
TACGGCGGGCAGCGATTTGAGACCGGATACGCCTCAGCCATCGCCGTTGTCCTGTTCGCAATCATGATAGGCGCCAACGTCCTTGTAAAAAATATTCTTTCGAAGGTGGGGCAATAAAATGTCAAAGAAACTCAGAACAAGAAAACATAAAGTTGTCCTTAACCGTTCGGCGGGAGGCGACGCCGGAATTACCGTGCTTCTTACGATTCTCGGTGCATTCATGATTCTCCCGATGATATACGTCATCATGCAGTCCTTGAAGCCGCTCGATGAACTTTTCATGTTCCCGCCGCGTTTCTACGTTGTCAATCCTACGCTTAACAACTTCAAGGAACTGTTCGGACTTATGAACACGTCTTGGGTTCCGTTCTCAAGATACATATTCAACACCGTGTTCACATCTGTCGCCGGAACGACCGGAAACCTGTTCTTCTCCTCGCTTGCGGCATACGCAATGGCGAAAATCAAGTTTCCGGGCGGAAAAATGATGTTTACAACCGTAAGAACATCGCTGATGTTCCACTCGACGGTTACGACCATCACAAGCTTCATTATTATGGCGGCTCTCAAATGGGTTGATACCTACCTTGCCATCATCATTCCCGCCTTCTGTACCTCGCTCGGACTGTACCTCATGAAGCAGTTCATGGAGACAAATGTTTCCGACGCAGTGCTTGAAAGTGCGAGACTTGACGGAGCAAGCGAGCTTAAGACCTTCTGGGTTATTGCGATGCCGATGGTTAAGCCGGCATGGCTGACGCTGATTATTTACAGCTTCCAGGGACTTTGGAACGCAGGTTCTTCGATTTACATTCACAGTGAACAGCTTAAATCGTTCAACTATGCGATAAACCAGATTGTCGCCGGAGGTATAAGACGTTCCGGTGCGAGCGCGGCTTCGACTGTTATCATGATGCTCGTTCCTATTCTCGTCTTTGTCGTTTCTCAGTCGAACATTATTGAAACCATGGGCTCCAGTGGTATGAAGGATTAAGGAGGGAAGAGCAAATGAAAAAACTGATTAAAATACTCTGCACCGTATTTGCTCTGATTATGGTTTTGACAGTTGCCGTCAGCGCCTCCGCTCCGTATCAGACATATACCTATTCGATAAACGGCTATGCTCTCTATTCTCCCGACGCGTATGTGCCGCTTCAGAATATTGACTACAATTATATGGGGCTTGACGCACCTCTCGGAAGCGTCAAGGATTTGGTCACCGATAAAAATAATAACGTCTATCTTGTGGATTCGACAAACAATGCGCTTATCGTGCTTGACAGATACTTCAAGAAAAAGTTCGTTATTACAAATTTTGTAAATGACCAGGGCGTTCCGGACAGTTTTACGGCTCCCCAGGGCGTGTATGTTACGAAAGACCGCATTTTCGTGTGCGATACGGACGCGAGTCGAATCGTAACCTTTGACCTTAACGGTAAATTCCTCTCAATCATACCCCAGCCGGAATCCAGCCTGTTTACCGAAGGCTCCATATATAAGCCGATCGCCATCGCGGTTGACCAGTACGACCGTCTTTATGTTGTTTCCTCAACTACATATCAGGGAATCATCGTAATGACAGACCGCGGAGAATTTACAAGCTTTATCGGCGCACAGAAGGTTGTTGCAAACCTCTGGCAGCTCTTCTGGAGAAACTTTCAGACAGATGAGCAGAGAAGCAAGACCGTATCCTTTATCTCAACCGAGTTCAACAACATAAGCATTACAGACGACGGATTTATTTACGTTACAACTCAGTCGCTGAATGCCTCAAAGCAGCAAAGCGCGATAACGAGCAAGTCCACATCAGGCGACTATGCTCCGGTAAAAATGCTGAATGCTTCCGGAACGGAAATAATGAGACGTAACGGCTTTTATCCGCCTTCCGGTGAGGTTGACGTATCGAGCCTTTCTACGGACACCATCGTAGGACCTTCCACAATCACAGATGTTGCGGTCGGTCCCGAAAAAACCTGGTCGATAGTTGACCAGAAGCGTTCAAAAATTTTCACATACGATTTCGACGGTAATCTGCTCTTTGCTTTCGGCGATTACGGAACGATGCTCGGAAATATCTCAATCATTCAGTCTATCTGCTATCAGGGAGACATAATGATGGTGCTTGACGGCGTAAACAACACGATAACGACCTTCAAGAGAACCGAGTACGGCGACGCGCTCATTCAGGCGCTCATGTATCAGAACAACCGTCAGTACGACCTTGCAATTGACTCTTGGATTGAAATTCTCAAGAGAAACAGTAACTTCGACGCCGCATATATCGGAATCGGTCAGTCGCTGTTCCGTCAGGGCAAATACGCAGAGTCGATTGAGTACTACAAATCCGCATACGACACAAGTAACTATTCAGACGCGTATAAAGAGCTTCGTAAGGAATGGATTTCAAAGTACCTGTTCATTCTCGTTGCAGTTGTTGCAGTTTTGATTTTCCTCTGGTCGAAGTTCATGAAGTACGTGAAGAAAGTCAACTATAAGACCAGTATCACAGTCGGAAAACGGACATATAAGCAGGAACTTCTTTATGTGTTCCATCTGATTTTCCATCCGTTTGACGGATTCTGGGATTTGAAGCACGAAAAGCGCGGCTCGGTTCGCGCGGGCGTGACAATTATTGCAATCACGATTCTGACATTCTACTATCAATCGATAGCTCAGGGCTATGTCATGAATCCGGAAGGCGAGTATTCCACAATTTTCGTTCAGATGGCGGCTGTGCTTGCTCCGTTCTTCCTTTGGGCAACGGCAAACTGGTGTCTTACGACGCTCTTTGACGGCGAAGGAAGCTTCAAGGACATTTTCATTGCGGTTGCATACTCGCTCGCTCCGCTTCCGCTGCTTATCATTCCGGCAACGATACTCTCAAATGTAGTAACATCGTCCGAGACTACGATTGTCACCCTGCTTATAACAGTAGGTTACATCTGGGTTGGTATTCTCATCTTCTTCGGAATGATGGTAACACACGACTATTCGCTTTCCAAGAATGTGCTTACATCGCTCGGAACAATTGTCGGAATGGCGTTCATTATGTTCATTGCGATACTGTTTACAACCCTTCTCGGAAAGGTAGTAAGCTTTGTTACAAATATTATTGATGAAATCAATTACCGAATCTAAGAAATTACAGATAGGAGAGAAAAAAATGAAATTGAAAAGAATTACATCGCTGCTCTTAACTGTACTTATGCTTGTCGGTTCGGTAATTACAGCGATTCCGGCATCCGCAGAGGAGCTGGTGACTGCGGACTTTGACCATCTGACCACAGTATTTGCAAACGCTGAGGAAAGAATCGCCAAAATGCAGCTTTACTCACAGACGGGCGGCTATGCAATCTATGCGGACAGCTATTCCGGTGAGGTTGGAGTCAAGAATCTGACGACAGGACAGATTCTTCTCACAAACCCCTATTCCATAGGCTCTTCAAAGGCCTCCACGACGCAGAAATATGAGCTCCTTTCTCAGATTATTGTTAAGTACAGTGATAATAACGTCGAAAAGACCTTTACGAGCTACGAGCAGGCTGCAATGCGCGGTCAGATCTCGGTTGAGAACATCAAAAACGGCATACGTGTCAACTATTCGCTTGGTAATGAGGAAACAAGACTTCTTGTTCCGAGACTTATCAGCGCGCAGAGGTTCACTGAAGAAATTGCCGCAAAGATCACGGATTCTGACGACGCCAGAAGGCTGATGTCCTATTACTCCCTGAAAGACGCGGCGGCGCAG
>JBJFAQ010000155.1:0-3748 GCA_051887995.1 Eubacteriales bacterium | reverse complement strand
AAGATATGCTTCGAGCTTTCCGCGAATATCTTCCGCTCCCGCTCCTGCTTCGTCTGCGAAGCTGAAGGCTTCTTTTTGGGGCTTTATCGTTCCGTTGCCGTAAAGAATTTCACCGTCCGAAAGAGTTACAAGCAGTATGCTGTGCTCAAGGTATTCATTGAGCTTTTCCGCAAACTCCGCAAGAGCGTCAACATCAAAGCTGAATTTGTCGCCTGAGGACGTGTTAAAGGACGCTTCAGCGCTGTACACGGCTTTGTCTTCTCCGTCTGTCGGTTTGAAGATTTTGTACGAATATTCAGCAGAGCTGTCTTCAGCGCTTACGGTATAAAGAAGCAGATATTCGTTTCCGTCAATCTCACAGAGGCAAAGCATCGGAGTTTCAGTGCCCGCAAGTTCCGAAAATCTTTTCGTCCAGACAACATTTCCGTTTTCATCGCTTACGCTCACCGTGGCATTAGTATCCTCTTCGGCTGCCACCGTTATTTTTATGGTTTCTTTCTTGCCATTGCCGTCAAAATCGGCTTCAAGAGAGGAAAGAGTTACCGAATCCGGCTCTTTGCCTACGGAATTTGTATCTTTTGACGTGTCCTCGTCTGTGTTTCCGGGAAGTTTATCCGTGTCTTCGGAGAGGTCGTTATCGTCCCCGAAAAGGTCGTCCGCGTTTATATCTCCCGGCTGCGGAGTGTACTTTTCATCGTCATCTTTGCCGCAGGCTGAAAAAAGCATCGAAACAACAAGCAGTACACCGCACAAAATGAGCAGTTTCTTGTTTTTCACTTGGATTCCTCCTTATTTTATGAGCTTCTTGAGATAATCTGCGCTTTGCTTTACACTGTCAAAGGGATCGCCGGGGCAGGTATCCTGCTCGACAACATAGTATTTAACTCCGGTTTTGTCGGCGGTGTCGATAATGCCCTCAATCCAAAGATTTCCGTTGCCTACCTCTGTCATTGTCTGTCTCTGTTTGCCGTCCTCGTCCTTATATGCCATGCAGTCTTTAATGTGCAGAATGTCGATTCTGCCCGCGAGCTTTTCAATCCAGTGACGAACGTCGCCGCCGCCCACCTGAACCCAACAGGTATCAAGTACAAATGAGACGTTTTCGGGGTCAAGTCCCTCATAGAGATAGTCCATGATGGTTTTTGTGCCGTCTATGCGGTTAAATTCAAAGGCGTGGTTGTGATATGTGAGCTTAAAGCCTTCCGATGCATAAATTTTTGCGGTCTCGTTGTAAATGTTTATAAACTTTTTCAGTCCTTCAACGTCGTTTTTTGCGTATCCGGGCATACTGCCGATGCCTATGTTTGTCGTTCCCCACATTTTGTGAAGCGCAACCGTTCCGGGCACGTCCTCGATGATTTTTTCATATTTGTAATGAGTGCCGCAGATGCTCATGCCGTTTTCATGAATGATTTCGACAAATCTCTTCTCGTCGATCTCACAGCCGGCGGTATGCAGGTCTTTGTAGCCCATGGCTGCGAGCTTTTTCATGGAAGAAGCAAAATCCTCCTCGGTTTTGAGCGCGTTTCTTACGGAATAGAGCTGAAGTCCAAACTGTTTCATTGTGTATATCTCCTTAAAATTTATTTTCTTCATCCCCACGCTTCAAGCGGCGGGAAAAAATTCTTTTCTTTGACGCTTACTTCGACGTCAAACGGCACTTTGCCGTAGCAGCCGTGCCCCATTGTCTGAACATACCTGATTTTTGCAGGTACGTTTGCCGTGTTGTAAAGCGCCTGCATGGAGGCGGGCAGGCAGAGCGTATCTGCGGTACCGGTGAGAATCGAAAGCTGTGCCTTTATCCGTGCGGCAAAGTATACGGAGTCAAAATAGAGAAGACCGGGGGTAAATTCGGGCAAAAAAGTTGAGCCGATTCGGTTTTTGTCGGTAACAGAGCTTACGCCTGCAAGCCACGGGTACATAATATAGCATCTTTTAACGCGGTCAGGCTCAAGTGCGGTAACGGCAAGCGCCTGAAACGCGCCTTGGCTTCCGCCGCTTGCGATGATGCATTTTTCATTCCATAGCCCTTTCCATTCACAGGCGGGAGCGCTTTTGTCGGTATTTATTTCGGACTGTCCGAAGTATTTTTTCAGGAATCTGAGCATTTGCACATCGCGCAGTACCATTCCGACAAAGTAGGAATTTTCCGGTTTTTCATGGTCTGCGGCTGGAAGCCCGTAATTTGCAAGTCCCAGGGAGGAATAGTATTCCTGCTCGCGGTACTGCTCCATAGCATGTGCGCAGACCTTGAGGGAGACTGCTCCGGGAGAGTACATCGGGTCTGAGGGATGGATTCCGTAGCCGATAAAGCCGATTCGGAGGTCAAGCGAGCCTTTTTCGGCACCGACAGGATATGTAAGCGTTCCGGCGGCGTATGAGCCGCATGGGCTGTCAGGGCATTTTACTTTTATTGAGAATACGCAGAAGGCGGGATTGTCAGACATTCTCTCTTCTGCCGAAATAAGCTCCGGCGGAACATTATCAATTGCGGAAAGCCGCTCTTTCCAGAATTTGTCGAAATCAGCAGGCTCCGGCATTACGGTGTTGCAAAGCTCCGCATCGACAAGAGCTCCTCCGATAAAGGGAGTGATATTTGTTCCCGTTATGCGTTTTTTTGCTTCGTCGCACGGCTCGGCGCGCAGCCGAAGAAATCCGACGGCCTTTGCCTCTGATGTGACCGAGACAAGACCGGTTTCGCCGCAAAGAAAGCCCTCGGTGCGGTTGCCGCCGTCGTCACGCAGCTCATACCATACATACGGCGCCGAAATCGGCTCGCCGTCTCCCGTCAGAATAAGGGAAAAAGTGATTTTGTCCCCTATGCGGAGAGAAGTGAAGTCACAGCTGCTTATACAGCTGAATTTTACGGTTTTGAATTGTGAATAGTCCATTTTGCTACCTCAAAAAAGTTTTGTGACAACTCCCGGTTTGCACTCGACAGTCTCGCCTCCGACAACTGCCCATACGGAGACGGCAGAGGGATTATAAAGAAGCGAGCGGTCGGCGGACATTTCCGCACTTCTAAGCGCGGTTATGTAGTCGCAAATTTCAATGTTTGTCGCATACCAGGTGTCTTCCATGCCCGACGCCTGACGGCAAAATTCCTCAATGACGTTCCAGTTTCCGGCAGTGTCGAACTCATATGAGTGTCCCCACACATAAAAGAGCGAAAGATAACGGTTTTGCTTTGCCGTCAGATTTTTGAACTGCTCCAGCTTCTCAAGGAGCTTTGGATCTCCGTGATGGCAGGTAGGATTCCAGTACATAAAGTCGTCGGGAACTCCGAAACCTCCGGTTGCTTTTGTTGTCCTTGAATATTTCATGCCGAGAGAGTGGAGAATTTCCGTTGCCTTGCCGCTTGTCGTTCCAAAAGGATATGACATTCCGCGCACGACATACCCGCATGCCTTTTCAAGATTTTCCTTGTCGGCGAGTATCTCATGGACGACTTCCATCGGCGATATTCTTTCAAGATACGGATGCGTTAAGGTGTGGCAGGAAACCTCGTGGTTTTTATAAAGAACGGGTATTTCATCTGCGCTTACATGCGTCGAGTCACCGAGCACGCCGGAATTGAGATGAAATGTGCCGCGAATGCCATATCGGTCGAAAATTTCCGCAAGGCGGCGGTCAAAGTTTCTTCCGTCGTCGTAGCTCATGGTAAGGGCTTTCGTCTTGCCGTCTTTATATGCAAATCTGATTTTATCCATAGAGTACAGCTCCTTTTTATGTTTATCTTATTATATAA
>JBJFAQ010000154.1:0-3781 GCA_051887995.1 Eubacteriales bacterium | reverse complement strand
GAATCTGCGAACAGAAAATATTTTACTGATATGAATAAAAAAGCAGGGGCTTTTATTAAAAGCCTCTGCTTTTTTGCTTTAACTATGCTCGCAGTTAATTGTTTTATAGATATTTTAGTTTTAAAATACATTGTATAAAACCAGAAAAGGGAAAACTTCCCTTTTTGAAAAATGGAGGAATAAAAATGTTGAAACGGTTTGCGGCTATTTTGCTCGTGCTCGTAATGGTCATCGGCGTGTTTCCGGTGAGCACCATGGCGGAAAATGATATTGGAAGTAGGGCGTATCTTGATCTAAGAGGTCATGACGAAGATTTTAAAATCGACATAAGCGGTTTTAAAGAAAATGAAATTGAAGGAACACATATAAAGTATGTTTATCAAGGTCCATACGACACCAAAGAGGGTATTATAAACTCTCTTAAGAATGAAAACGACCAAGCGTGGTCTGATGCGTTTTTGGCGAATATAGAATCTCCGGACGAGTCCATAGAAGTGTCTCAGATTTTTTGGAGGGGAGAAGACAGAACACAAGACTTTCTAGGTGAAGAAAACAGCTTTTCTGGTGAACTTAGTTTTTTAAAATATGTTGATAATAACGGAAAGCTTTGTAACGCAAGCGAAACCTACACCATTGTTTGGACAAACGGAGAAAAAGAAACCGTAAAATTTTCTATAATTTTCCCCATTCTTGAAGATGATACCTGGATGGATTATTACAACTCTGCGATTACGTCGGACAGAATATCCGTTTTCAGCACCGAAGAGAAGCAAGAAATTACATCCGGTACTTCTTACTTGGGTTTTTCAGTTTCTTCTATTGAAGCGGGAAAAGTGAACGCTTCTTACAATAAAGCAGAAAACACAAACGAAGAAAGTTTTGATATTCGTATCGCTGTTCCCGAGGGAGCAACACGGTATAAACTTCTCGTTGTAACCGACAGCGTTGATTTTGAAATAGACAAAGCCGAGAAATATGATTATCAAAGCGACATAGCCGACATGAATTCGCTCGAAGACAATCTTTATATTTCTGTGCCCGTAAATCTTGGAAGCGACGAAGGCGGAGATTATACGACTGTTGACGGCATCAAAGTCTATGAATCCGCAGGAAACAGTGACAGGAAACAGACCGTTATAGTCAAATGGTTAGACGGGAACGGCAAACCTATACCCGGCAACTGGTCTGAATATTTTTATATCGACCTTACTACTCAAGAGGAAAAGGTTACTACCCCCGCGGGATCAATTTCTGAAGAAGTAACTTCTCCCGCGTCCGAAAACGTTTCCATAACCTGGACGAAGAAAAAACAGAGCATCGTTCCTGCCAACAGCGAAACAAAGGGCAAATTCTATTTTGAGCTTTCCACGGACGATACCCTTCCCGAGGGAGCAAAAATATTCATTCCTTACAGCTTTATTTCTTCCGAAATGAATAAAGCGGAAGCTGAAAAGCTTAATATTAACATAACAAATCACAGTTACGGTGCCGAAGCAAATACCTCCGACATAGTATGCGAGGAGTTCGGAATGACCTTCCAAACCGATAAACTCGGTGCTTTTGTTCTCAGCTGGAATGAAGCAGGAGAAAACGAGGAAGACGGCAGAAGCGATTATCTTCCCGAAGAGTTTTATGATTATTGGGATATAAACGAGTTTGTCACCCAAGGACAGATAGAGCTTGAGGCTCACGACGCACTTATTGACGATCTCACTTATAAATTTGTTGACGGAGTACTTATAGTTACTGTGAACAATGTTCCCGAAGAGGATTGGAAAGCCGCCTATTATGATCTTCGGGCAGGTGCGCTTCAGATTTTTGCAGATATAAAAATCGAAGCGCCCGCAAGTAATATTGTCGGCGTTGCGGTAAATAACGGCAACGGTCCCACATATCGAAACCTTAAAAACAGACTTGTAACTAACCCTGAAGAAATAGACTATGATGAATTTGACCCGCAAAGGGATTATGTTTGGGGTGGAAACACTATTGGACAGGTTTCCGTAGACGGAGATGAAGTTACCGTAATGCCCATGGGAAGCGGCGGCGTCTTTTTTACCGTAATGCTTTGGAAAGACAATAGCGGTAAGGTAATCCCTCAAATACTTCCTTATGTTTTTGAAGTGGCAGAGGACGCCGACAAGGTCGCCTTTGAGAACGAAAAGAAAAACGTGCCCGAGGGCAACATCATAACTGATGACAGAGCAAGAGGAGAAAACCCGATTCTTTCCGCAAAATATGACGAGACAAGCGGCATTCTTGAATACACCTATAATGGCGATAAATCGAAAACAGATGCAGAGATAGCCGAAGCAATTGCCGGAGAAGACGAAAAATGTGACATTGAGACCGTTATTGAAGCTCCGGAGAATTATTACGATGAAAACGGACAAACCCAAGTAACTCTCGGAGTCAGTATTTACAACCGAAACTATCCCCTTGTCGGGAAAAGTGTTCCTTTTGATGTAATATGGTACAATGATGACGGCGATGTACTTAAACAGGCCATCACCATAGTATTTGACCCTGGTAAGAACTGGCTTGATATTATCGCTGAGCCTATAACTGAGCCGGAAAGAATAATCTATTATTCAATAAATGATCCGGATATAGAATATAGAGATGAGACACTGGAAAGCTTAAGTCTCGCCGGAATAACCGTTGACATTGAGCCCGGATACATTCATTCAAGTTTTGAGCATGGAACTGACATCGACATCGAGACTGTTGCGAACGCTGAAGCGCATATTCTCCCGCCGGACGCTCCAAAGAGAGAAGCGGGCGAGAGCCTTGAGGACTGGATAGCAAGAGCGTATGATAATAGTGAATATGTAGCAATCAAAGTCGGATCAACGGGAATAAGCGACTATGATCCGCAGATGGCTGACGATATGAATGACTTTATCGTAAACATGGACCCTGATGCCATTGACAGCGGTTCTGCTGCGGTAAATATCGCTGAATTTGACTACATCCAGGTAAACGGGCTGACCGTTTGGTTTACTGTGAATACCGGGGACAAAGGTCATGCGATAATCATTTACTGGTATAAGGAAGGCAGTGAAAAACCGGATTTGTGCGAATATATCTACGCAAAATGCGATCCCCTGATTGTAGAGGAGACTACGGATGCAGTTTCGGAAAACGAACTGAATGGAGCTGTCGAAGCTCCCACTCCGATAGGCAGTGGATGGAGACTGACCACCAACCATTTCGCACAGGAAAAACAATATGATGACGTAAACGCTTATTATTTCCAGCTTGAGGGCGACGAGAACACCCCTGATGGAGAAAAAGTTATCTATCTTCCCTACAGCTTCATTGATGAGAATCTCACCTATGAACAGGCCTTCGAAATGGGCCTTCAGGTCAAAATCCACCATTACAACGAGGACCACACTGAGTTAATTGAAGGCAAACCTATTGACGGTGAGCTCCGGGAGGAAGGAATACGTTTCGTCGTAAGCTCTTTCAGCCCGTTCGTTCTAGAATGGAGTCCGGAGGAAAAGGAAGATGTGCCCGGCAACGTTACAGACGACAAAGCAAGCACTGAAACTGTGACAATAACCATCTCCGGAGATAAAGCGCAGGAGAGCGAGGAAAACCCGAATACAGGTGCAGAGCCGCCGCTGTCGGCCGCCGCCGCAATCGCTTTTATTAGCTGTTCCGCAATTATTGCAAGAATAAAAAGACACTGACAAACAAAAATCCGGTTCCTTGTGAACCGGATTTTTGCTTGCGGTAAGCAGCGTTTTTGCCAAAAATATTCGGTTTCCGCCAT
>JBJFAQ010000153.1:0-3787 GCA_051887995.1 Eubacteriales bacterium | reverse complement strand
AATTATTTGACGAAAAAATACGGCATTTTCATTGACTTGCAGATATGTTTGGAGTATAATAATATGAAAGATGTCTATGCCGCATGCAATATAAATATCTCACCGGAAAGGCAGGTTTTATGCCATGAACCAAAACAAACCGCCGAAAACCGAAAAGCAGAAGCTTTTTACCGCTTTCTGCGCTTTCGGCACGATATTTTTGATTCTTTTTTGCATCAGCAATCAGTCCTCGCTTATGCAATGGGTAGGAAAATGGATTTCAATACTCAACCCGGTGATTATCGGATTCATTATCGCCTACCTCTGTAACCCCATATACCGCAAAATTCGTGAAAAAGCGCTTGCGCGCATAAAACGCCCGCATTTAAGGAAAGCGCTGGCGCTCATCTTAACATATCTTATAGTTATTACTTTCATCGGCGTTCTCATCGTCATTATTGTTCCGCAGGTCGTCTCAAGCTACAAGGACCTCGAATCAAAATTTGAAACCTATCTTAACGCCGCGATCGCCTGGGCGAACAATTTTGTGCTTAATTCCCCGCTTTTTGACGGTCAGTATACGGATATTTTTGACTTTCTCGACGCAAACAACGTCGCACAGCATATAACGGATTTCATCGCAGGCTCAGGTGCCCTTATGCAGACCGCAGTCACGTATGTTTTCAAATACGGCTCGAATTTCATCCTCGGACTAAAGGACTTTTTCATGGGCGTCTTTATTTCGATATACGTACTGCTGTTCAAAGAGCACCTTGAAAAAATAACAAAACGTTTCATCCGTTCCGTGACGTCCCGCGAGCGTTATGACTCCATTCTGCGGCGCGCTTCTCACACAAACGGCAAAATCGGCGGTTACATTATCGGAGCAATCACCGACTCCATCATCGTCGCAATCGAGGGGCTTATTATTTTCTCAATATTCGGTATTCCCTATGCTCCCCTTATCGCCATTATTGTCGGCGTTACGAACATTATTCCTATTTTCGGTCCGTTCCTCGGCGCATTCCCGAGTGCATTCATCATCTTTATCGCAAATCCGTCGAAAGTCATTCTTTTCATCATTCTCATCATCGTCATTCAGCAAATTGACGGGAACATCGTCGCGCCTTACATCCTCGGCTCGAAAACGGGGCTTACCTCGCTCGGAATCATCATTGCAATCACGGTCACGGGCGGGTATTTCGGAATCCTCGGCATGTTCATCGGAGTTCCGTTATTTGCCGTTATATATGATGTTATAAACGAAGGCACAAACGCACGCCTTAAAGAAATAGACGACCCGGAATTTCCGCCGGAGGAGGACACGGAAGAGAAAAAGAAAACGGAAAACCGTTTTCTTATATGGCTGAAAAAAGCCGCGGTTGCGCTCTGGCATGCGCTCGTCCGGGCAACGAAATTCGTATATTCCCACGCAAAAACGCTTCTATGCCGCCTGCGTGAAAAAATGAAGAAGAAAAAATAATTTTTATATTTTTGGAGGCTGAACCTGAAATGCAAGAAAACGAAAGCGAAAATGAAACAAAAAAGGGCGGTATTTCGGTTGATTCCGAACATATATTCCCTATCATAAAAAAATGGCTATATTCCGAGAAGGACATCTTCCTGCGTGAGATCGTCTCGAACGCGGCGGACGCCGTAACAAAACTGAAACGCCTCGCTTCTCTCGGACAGATACCTGAGCCGGAGGAAAATTTCCGCATAGACGTAAAGCTCGATAAAGAAGCGGGCACTCTTACCGTCTCCGACAACGGCATCGGCATGACTGAGGACGAGCTTAGCCGATATATATGTCAGATTGCGCTATCCGGCGCGCTCGAATTTATTCAGAAATACGAAGATTCAAGCACAGCGGCGCGAAACGGCATTATAGGTCATTTCGGACTGGGCTTTTACTCGTCGTTTATGGTAAGCGACACGGTGGAGCTCATAACAAAATCGTATACAGACGCTCCGGCTGTCAGATGGGTGTGCAGCGCCGACGGAGAGTATGAGATTTCAGAGGGTGAGCGCGAGGAACGCGGCACTGACGTCATCATGCACATTTCCCCTGACGAGAGCGAGTATCTCGACAGCGGCAAAATACGCTCCATGCTTAACAAATACTGCGCTTTTATGCCTACCGAAATATATTTTGACGACGGCGAGGTAAAGACTGCGGGGGAAGGCAAAGAGCCTGAGGAGATAAAGCCCATAAACGACACGATGCCGCTCTGGCTCAAAAATCCTTCGGACTGCACTCCCGAAATGTACAATGAATTTTACAAAAAAGTGTTCGGAGACTACCGCGACCCGCTTTTTTACATTCACATAAACGCCGACTATCCGCTTAATTTCAAGGGAATCCTTTTCTTCCCGCGCATAAACAGCGAGCTTGAACCCGTTGAAGGTCAGGTCAAGCTATACTACAATCAGGTGTTTGTCGCAGACAACATAAAGGAAGTCATTCCCGAATACCTTCTCATGCTGAAAGGCGTTCTCGACTGCCCTGAGCTTCCGCTCAACGTATCACGAAGCTATCTGCAAAACAACACCTATATTTCAAAGGTCTCCGCGCACATTACGAAGAAGGTAGCAGACAAGCTGAACTCAATGTGCCTAAACGATAGAGAAGAATACGAAAAGGTCTGGGACGACATTCGCACCTTTGCGGAATACGCCTGCATGCGCGACAGAAAGTTCTATGACAGGGTAAAAGGAGCTCTGCTCCTCAAGATGTCGGACGGAACATTTATGACAACCGAAAAATATCTTGAAGAAGCAAAAGAAAAGCACGAGAACACCGTATATTACGCCACTGACGCCGCGCTTCAGGCACAGTATATCGCAATGTTCACATCGCAAAACATCAAGGTGGCATTGCTTGAAAAGCTGATAGACACGCAGTTTGTCGCGGCGCTTGAAAGCTATGAACCTGATGTGAAATACGTCCGTGTTGACGCGGATATAGCAGGAGCGCTGAAGGAGGACGGAGACGCAGAGAAAAACGAAGAGCTTGAAAAGCTGATGAGAGAGGTCAGCGGAAACGCCGAGCTTAAAGTCACGTTTGAAAAGCTGAAAGACGCGTCAGTGCCTGTCATTCTCAACGTTTCCGAGCAGTCAAGACGAATGGAAGAAATGATGAAGCTCTATTCAATGGCAGGTGGAAAAGACACGGCAGTGCCAATGTTCCCGCTTGAAACAACAATGGTGCTCAATACCTCGTCTCCCCTTATTTCGCATCTTGCCGAGCTTATCGCAAGCGATGCGGAAAAGGCAAAGACAGTTGCAAAACAGCTCTACTATCTCTCGATCATTTCCCAGCGTCAGCTCTCTGCCGAGGAAATGAAAACATTCCTTTCCGGCAGCTTTGACTTGCTTGAAAAAATGTAATGCACATGGCATTTTTCAAAAAAACAATCATATACTGGAGGTAGATTATGAAAGATTATGTTTCCTACGAGCCGCACGGGGTCTGCTCGCGCCATATAAACCTTGAGATAGACGACAACGTCATTACCGACGCTTCCTTTGTCGGCGGATGCAGCGGAAACACGCAAGGCGTCTGCGCACTCGTCAAAGGTATGACGGTAGATGAGGCAATAAAGCGTCTCAAGGGAATCCGCTGCGGTGCAAAAGCAACCTCCTGCCCGGATCAGCTCGCAGACGCTCTTATCGAATATCAAAAAAGGAAATGAGGGAAATCGCATGAATTATACCGAAAACTACGAGATATGGAAAAACTCGGACAAGCTCTCGCCCGCGGAAAAAGCAGAACTGGTTTCACTTGAGGGAAACGACGCCGAAATAC
>JBJFAQ010000152.1:0-3807 GCA_051887995.1 Eubacteriales bacterium | reverse complement strand
AAATTTATATGCTACCCCAAATGCACCACTTGTCAAAAGGCAAAGAAGTGGCTCGACGATAATAGAGTCGAATATGAACTTAGAGATATTAAACTTGATAAACCCACGCTTGAAGAGCTTGCTGCTTGGTATATGAAAAGCGGACTTCCGCTCAAAAAGTTCTTTAACACAAGCGGTTTGCTTTATAAATCGTTAGACCTTAAAAACAAGCTGCCCAAAATGAGCGATGATGAGATGCTGAAACTCCTTGCAACAGATGGTATGATTGTTAAAAGACCTCTTTTAATAGTCGATGATTTTGTGCTGGTTGGGTTTAAGGAGAATGAGTGGAGAACAAAACTAAATATATAGAAAGGGAGTGAAATATGTCGTCATACAGCGAGTTAATAAAAAATTTTGAAAAAATTCGCAGTTATATGCGCGAATTGTATGTGTACGGCTTTAAAAGTCGCGAAGAATACAATAAAAAAAGCTCGCGTTCTTACGATGACGAACGCCGACGTATTGAAAGCTGGCTCGGAGACCATATGAGTTTTGTGCGCACTTCCGAGGGTAAAAACGTTTTTATTTCAATCGACAGCCGCGTTTCCCGGCATAATCCTTTCTATAAGGCTTTCAAGGCTAAGAGCTTTACCGACGGAGATATTACCCTCCATTTTATATTGTTTGATATTCTTGATTCGCCTGAAACCGTTCTTTCGCTGCCCGAAATTCTCGCCCAAATTGACGAATATCTCTCCGATTTTGAAAATCCGATGATGTTTGACGAATCAACCGTCAGAAAAAAGCTAAAAGAATACATAGAGCAAGGCGTTATTACAGCCCAAAAAGTCGGCAGAAAAATGATGTACTGCAGAGCCGACGATATAGAGCTTCATGACATAACAGATGTACTTGGCTTTTACTCCGAGGTCGCTCCCTGTGGCGTAATCGGCTCTTTTCTACTTGACAAAGAGGATAATATAAGAGATATATTCAGTTTTAAACATCATTACATAACCTCGGCAATAGACAGCGATGTTTTGGCGATGCTTTTTACGGCAATGCGCAGAAAATGCGTTATTTCGGTATCGAATTTAAGCCGTCGCGCCCATGAACCGCGAAAAAACCGAATAATACCCCTTCGCATTTTCATAAGTGTACAAAATGGGAGACAACACCTGCTTGCATATCATCCCGAATTTGATGAAATAAAATCCTTTCGTATTGATTATTTGTCCGATGTCAAAATTGAAGAGCCTACTCCGCGGTTTGATGAGCTCAGAGCGGAGCTTGACGAAATGCAGCCGAATATGTGGGGCGTTATATCAAAGAAAAAGAGCCTCGGAGAAGAGTATATTGAACGTGTTGATTTTACCGTTAGGGTGGCTGATAACGAGAAGTATATCGTACAACGTCTTGAGCGTGAAAAACGCATAGGAAAAGTCGAAAAGCTTGATGGCAACACCTACCGTTTCACCGCTGATGTTTTTGATACAAGCGAAATGATTCCGTGGATACGCACATTTATTTGCAGAATAACCGAGCTGCATTTCTCTAACCGAACTCTTGAAAAGCAGTTTAAGAGGGACATACGGGAAATGTACCGAATGTACGGCATAGAGGAGGCGGAGCAATGATTTTCAACGAGCTTTATTCCGCCTACTATAATGCCGTTGCGAAAATAATCACTCGGATTCTAAGCGGCAAAGCGGACGAAAAGGAGCTTAACCGCATAGTTTGCGATAATGCTTTCGGCGAAAGCATGCTAACGGTTCTGCCGTCGCTGAAAAGCGGAAAGTGGCAACTTGTAAAGCGCGATATGACTACCCCTATAATGCATGAGCCTACAATGCCGCTTACACTTATAGAGAAGCAATGGCTTAAAGCAATATCGCTTGACCCGCGCATACGGCTGTTCGGCATAAAATTTGATTTTCTTCATGATGTCGAGCCTTTGTTCACGCCTTACGATTATGTTGTTTATGATAAGTACGGCGACGGAGACCCGTATGATGATGAAAGTTATGTTGAACACTTCAGAACAATTCTTTCGGCAATAGGCAACAAGCAGAAGCTGGAAATAGAAATGATAAACCGCAAAGGCGATACCGTTTCTGCCGTATGTATTCCCGAGAGGCTTGAATATTCCGAAAAGGATGACAAATTCAGACTTATTGCAGGCGGCAACCGTTTTGCGGTAACCTTAAACGTAGCCCGAATTACTAAATGCAAGCTATTTTTCGGGGAAATTGCACTTAACTGTACCGCTCCGAAAGCGACATGCGAAACATTGACACTAAAGGTAAGTGAAGAGAGAAATACGCTTGAACGGTGTATGCTTCATTTCGCTCATTTTGAAAAAAGAGCGGAGAGGAGCAACGGGTATTATCTTTTGCATATCAAATTCCAGAGCGATGATGAAGCTGAGATGGTTATTCGCGTTCTTTCCTTCGGTCCTCTTGTTGAGGTACTTGAGCCGCAAAGCTTCAAAAACTTAATAATAAACAAGCTGAAAAGCCAAAAAAACTGTGGACTCATATGAGTTCGCAGCTTTTTTTCCGTGTTTTTTGAAATTATAATTGGTAAAATATTCTTGCAAGGTTACTTCAAGCATGTGTTTGAAACATCTTTCACTGCGGTGCATAAGGCTATGCTGACATGTATGCCCGAAGAATCACTTGCACCATGGTAATCTGAATGGTATTAAAAACTTTGACAGGTGAGCCTCAGTTTACATGGAATATTTTAATGTCCACATATTGTGGATTTGGATTCTCCATATGCAGTTATTGCATATCTAGACTTGTGATTGCCAAACCGCAAAACACATTAGTGCGAGAGCACTCGAAAACGTCATTCCAAACTGCAATTACTCGGCAGAAAGCAAAAAAGTTACTTTTTTGCTGAAGCGATGCGGCACCTGCCTTGCCCGAAGATGGATACCGCAAATCAAGCGTATAAGCCAAAAGATTTCTTTCCGCTTATATGCGCGACCGCTTAAGTTGTCGGCCGCAAGTACCGTATGAGTAATTGCAATCGAAATTTTGCCTTTTAGGAGGGATTACATATTATGAAAAAAATAGTTATTAACGAGAATCAAAGAGGATTTCTTTTCAAAAACGGAAAGTATGTGAAAATGCTTACCGCGGGTAAGTACTATACTTTCGGCGGGAAAGAAATAGAAGTTTCGGATTTGGATAAACCAATTGTTTCCGATAAATGTGCGCTGGATTTCCTTCTTAACGATAAGGCGGTCGCAGACCTTGTTTCGGTCATTGAAGTCGGAGACGAGCAGCTGGCGCTTCATTTTGTAAACGGAAATTTTGATTCAGTGCTCCGTCGCGGCAAGTATGCTTTCTGGTCTCAAATAGATAAGCACGAGTATCAAATCGTGGACATTTCCGTCCCCGAGGTGTCCGACGATGTGCCGGAGTATATCTTCTCCAAAATTCCGACCGTTTATTACACAAAGGTTGGGGTTGCGGAGTACCGGAAAGCAAGGCTTTATTTTAATCAGAAATTTGTAAAAATTTTGGATGCCGGTACATATTATTTCTGGAAAAACGGCGTCAAAATTGATGTTGGCTTTGTTGACACAAGACTTACACAAATGTGTATCACAGGTCAGGAAATTTTAACTCAGGATAAGGTTTCTCTTCGCATAAATTTCGTTTGCAACTACCGTGTAACCGATTATGTGAAGATTTTGACCGAGATAGATAATTTTACCGAGCAAATACATGTAACGGCACAGTTAGCTCTCCGCGAATATGTGGGGAAATACAAGCTGGACGAAATCCTTGAAAACAAGGACGGAATTTCCGA